>JAKEFB010000181.1 GCA_022616275.1 Chloroflexota bacterium | reverse complement strand
GGCCATTAATTCGTCCCAGCGCCGGGCCAGGCTGGCCAGGATCGCCGGGCCGGGCCGGTACAGGGTGATGGCTGTGCCGCTGTCACGGACCAGGAGATCGGCCGGCTGGGTGAAGAGCCAGCCAACCATGATTAAATCGCCGGCTGCCCCGGCGGCGTTGACCGTCAGGGCCAGGAGCAGAAAAGGCGTGACCGGCGGGGGCATAAACGGCAGCGCCATCAGGCCGGCCAGGGTGATGAGCACCAGGGGGGCCAGGCCGACGACGGCAAATTGGCGGCGGGGCAGGTACCAGACCGGCGCGGCGGCGTAGGCGTACAGCAAATTGAGGCCAAAGACCGGCCGGTCGCCGGTGAAGCGCCAGAAAAAGAAGCCATGGACCAGCTCGTGCAACGCCAGCACGCCCAGCAGCGCGCCGGCCAGCCCCAGCAGCAGCCCGGCCGGCGGCAGCCTGGCCAGGCTCCCGGCCAGTTGGGACAGCCCCAGTTCTGGCCGGAGAGCCACGGCCGCCTGGCCAAACAGCCAGCCAAAGACGGCCAGCAGCCCCAGCCCGGCCAGGTTGAGGCCCACAGCCACCTTGCGGTTTTCGACGCTCAGCACGCCGGCCGGTAGATAATGGCCGGGCAACGTCTGGGTTGGTTCCATGCCTGTTTTCCTTGCCATACATTTGAGTTAGCGTTAGAGTCTAGGGGCATGATGGGAGTTCGGCGGCCGAACTCGCATGCCCCTACACTGGTTTTAGCTGGAGGTACGTAATGAAGCAAGTGAAACCATCGTTTCCATTGGGGGGACGCGCGCCGAAATTTCCTTATTTTCGCCGGGGGAGAGTGTTGTTCATTCCCTTGTTGGTCTTCCTGGCCGCCGCCGTTTTCTTCTGGCGGTCTGAGGCGGCAACCCGGCCGGGCGACTCGCCCGTGGTGGAGATTAAGCCCAATGAAGAAGAGCCATTTGTCATGCGCGGCTACGTTAAAGTCAGCGCCCTGACCGGCGCGCCCCTGGTCTTGCCCCAGGTCAATGATAGCGTGGACCCCGGCACGCCGGAGGAGATGGCCCGCCAATACCTGCGCGAAAACGCCGCTTTCCTCCACTTGCGGCAGGCCGACCTGAGCGACCTCGTCCACCGCCTGACCCGGACCTCGCTGGCCGGCCCGACGGTCCGCTTTAGCCAGACCGTCGCCGGCCTGCCGGTCTATAAGGGGGAGATCGTCGTCCACCTCAACCACAACTACACCGTCACCTACGTCGCCAACGATTACAAGCCGGCCGCTACCCTGGCCAGTGTGACGCCTGGCCTGGCGGCCGGCGAGGCCCGCCAACTGGCCCACGACTACCTGAACGTCCAGGGGCCGCTGGATTACGACGCTACCACGTTAGTCGTCTATCACAATCAAGGGTTGACTCGCCTGGCTTACCAGGTCCGCGTCGCCCCGGCCGCGCCCCTGGGTGATTGGGAAGTGCTGGTGGACGCCCACAGCGGCGAGCTGTTCAAGGTGGCCAACGTGGCCTACCACAGCGACGACGACCAGGAGCGCAACCCGGAGGTACTCCTGGTAGACGGCGACGGCAACGTCTTTGACCCCGATCCGCTCTCCTCGGCCGGGGCCACTTATGGCGACCCGGGCTTCGTGGACGGCAACGACGCCGACACCGCCCAGTTGAACGGCGAGCTGGTCAACGTCACCTTGCAAGACATCCAGTTCTCCGGCGGCATGTACACGCTCATTGGCCCTTACGCCGAGATCATTGATTTTGAAGGGCCGTTTTACGGCCTTTTCTCCCAGGCCAGTTCTTCTTTCCTCTTCAACCGTTTTGACAACGCCTTTGAGGCGGCCAACACCTATTACAGCATTGACTTTTCGATGCGTTACATTAACGAGACGCTGGGCATTGCCCTCATGCCCTACCAATACGCTACCGGCGTCCGTTTTGACCCGCATGGCCTGAACGGCGCGGATAACTCCCACTACATCGTCTCCAGCGGCCGGCTGGCCTTTGGCGAGGGTGGGGTGGACGACGCCGAAGACGCCGACGTCATTTTGCACGAGCTGGGCCACGGCCTGCACGACTGGGTCACCGGCGGCAGCCTGTCCCAGGTCAATGGCCTGAGTGAGGGAACGGGAGATTACTGGGCCCAGTCGTACAGCCGCAGTCTGGGCCAGTGGACCACCGGCGACCCACCGTACCACTGGGTTTTCAACTGGGATGGCCACAACCCCTTCTGGCCCGGCCGGGTGACCAACTACTTTGGCCACTGGCCAGAAGATTTAACCGGCCAGATCCACACCGACGGCCAGATCTGGTCCACCTCGATGATGAAGGTCTGGGACGCCATCGGCCAGCAGCAAGCCGACGCGGCGCTGCTGGAAGGCTTCGCCATGACCAACTCCAGCACCAACCAGAGCGACGCCGCCAACGCTGTCTTCCAGGCGGCCGTGGACATGGGCTATAGCCAGGCCGATCTGATCAGCATGCACACCATCTTCTCTGACACCGGCTACATTATGCCGCCGCTGCCTATTCCTGACTTTGCCCTGGTGGTTACGCCGGACACGCAAGAAATTTGCGCCGGCGACGACACTGTGTACCAGGTCGTCGTCCAGTCCGTGCTGGGCTACAACGATAACGTAACCTTGAACCTGGCTGGCGAACCGGCCGGGACGACGGTCAATTTCAGCCCCAACGGCAACGCCGCGCCCTATACCAGCACGTTGACGATTGGCAATACCGGCGCGGCCGCTACCGGCAGCTACGCGCTGGACATCACGGGCGTAGCTACCACCGCCACGCACACGACGACGGTCCAACTGGACGTGGCCGATGTGCCCGGCGCTATTACCCTAATCTCGCCGCCGGACGGCTCCACCCAGCCGACGACCCCGACCTTTACCTGGCAGGCCGACCCCCAGGCGGACAGCTACACCCTCCAGGTGGCCACCGACGCCGGGTTTAGCAACCTGGTGATTGACGAGTCCGGCATCAACGCCACCAACTACATGCCGGCTACGCCGCTGGACGCGAACACGACCTACTACTGGCGTGTGCGCGGCGACAGTGGGTTATGCGGCAGCGGCAGCTACTCGGCCGCCTTCAGCTTTACCACCAACCTGCCGCTGTACCTGCCGATTATCAAGCGGCCGTAACCGGCCGGGCCTAACCAAGTCAGGCGGGGCACTTTCTTGCCAGGAGTGCCCCGCCTGGAGCAGTCTAACTGTTCACGTGCTCAGGCCGAGGCGTTACGTGTACTAAGACCACCCAAGACATCTGAAACAGGAACAATAGCGACATGACCAAACGCGTGATCGTTGCCGAAGGCCCGGACTTCCTGGCCAGGGACGGGTTGAGCCTTGAACCTGCACCCTGGGAAGATGGCCTGCGGGCCGATACCGGACCTGGCATATTTGAATGGTGGTACTTTGATGCCCACCTGGATGACGGCTCCACCGCCGTGGTGGTCTATTTAACCAAGCCGTTCCTGCAACGCACCGATCCACTCACTCCGACTCTCTTTCTCACCATTACCCGTCCGGACGGCAAAAAGCTGAGTGATCTGCTGTCGTATCCGGCCAGCCAGTTCCAGGCAGCCCGCGAGCACTGCGATGTCCACATCGGTCCAAACTGGGTGCATGGCGACCTGCGCCGCTATGACCTGCACGCGGAAAGCCCTGGCCTGGCCGCCGATCTCACCTTCAGCGGCGTCGTGCCGCCCTGGCGGCTCGGAGCGGGGAAGCAGTACTATGACGAAGCGCTCACGTGCTACTTCGGCTGGATGCCGGCGATCCCGTTCGGCACTGTGGAAGGCACATTGACCTATGACGGCCAGGCGCATCGTGTACGGGGAACGGGTTACCATGATCACAACTGGGGCAACGTGGGCTTGAACGAGGTGTTCTCGCACTGGTACTGGGGCCGCGCACACATCGGCGACTACACCTTGATTTTCGCCGAAGAGACGGCGACGAAGGACTTCGACCACCAGAAGATCGCCTTTCTTATGGTGGCCAAAGGCGATCAGCTTGTCGTCAGCTCTGGACAGCCACTCAACGTACAGGCCGATGAGGAACAGTCGCACCCCAGTGGCAAGCGCTACCCGCGGCGGTTGGACTTTCACTGGCAGGGGGAAGCGGGCACCATTCATCTGGGGTTGCGCCGGCCGGAACTTATCGAGGCGGAGAGTGTACTCATTACCCTGCCAGCCTGGAAGCGCGCCCTGGCTCGCCTGTTCGTCAATCCCTATTACTTTCGTTTCAACGCCGATTTAGAACTGATGGCGAACCTGGCCGGAGAAGCGGTGACCGAGCATGGCCGGGCGCTGTATGAACTCATGATCTTACATTGAGAGCGAATCGGGCTCGCTTTGGGCCTTGCGCCCAACCGGTTTATCAGGGGTGGCCCTGGGCGCCTGGTTCGCCTTACCCGGCCTAGTGGGGCTGGACGGCCGCTGGAACCGGGCGCGGATAGTATTGCAGAGCCAGATGCTGGGGGTGGGGCTGATTTTGCTTGGCGCAGGCCGGGCCTGGGGCGACTTCCGGCCGGCCAACCCGCTGACCTGGGCGTTTGTCCTGGGACGAGAAGGCTATCTCGGTGGCTTGCAGGATGCCCTGAAGGCTTTTATTGACATCATTTTGACAGGCGATTAGAACGCGTACTCCTGTTTTGGGGGTTAAGCAGCGCTAATAAGGAAAATGGAAAATGACCAAGACAAGATTAGGAAAAAGCGATCTTCCAGTCCCCAGGCTCGGCGTCGGAGCGATGACTTGGGGCGACCCGACGGGGCTGGCCCGTCTGAACCCGGCCAAGCTGGCTTATGGCGGCGCGCACGGCTTTGACGAGGAGAAACGCGCGCTGGAGGCGAGCCTGGCCGCCGGCGTCACCTTGTTCGATACTGCGGCCATGTACAGCAATGGCGCCTCCGAGCGGCGGCTGGGGGAGTTAGCCCGCGGCCAGGACGTTCTGGTCGCGACCAAGTTTCCGCCCAGCCCTTTTTCCCGAACCGAAGCCATGCCCCAGGCGCTTGATGCCAGCCTGGCGCGCCTGGGGCGGAACTCGGTGGATTTGTACCAGCATCACTTCCCTTCCAACCGGGTAGCCATTCCCAAACTGATGGACCTGATGGCCGATGCTGTCGAGGCGGGCAAGGTCAAGGCAGTCGGCGTGAGCAACTATTCGGCCGAACAGATGCGAATCGCGCACGCGGCGCTCGCCAGGCGCGGCATTCCGCTTGCCTCCAATCAAGTCGAGTATTCACTGCTTCACCGGCAACTGGAGGTGAACGGTGTTTTGGACGCCTGTCGTGAGTTAGGGATCACGCTCATTGCCTACCAACCCCTGGCGAGCGGCGCGCTCACCGGCAAGTATGTCACCGGGGCTAGACCTACCGGGTTCAGACGGTTTATGCCGTATTTCCGCAGGAACAGTCTGGAGGCCGTGCGGCCGGTAGTGAACTTGCTGCGTGAGATTGGAGAGAGCTATGACAAGACTCCGGCGCAGGTCGCGCTCCGGTGGCTGATTGAAAACGAGAGTGTCCTGCCCATCCCAGGCGCGAAAAATGGCAAGCAGGCCGCCGATAATGCTGGAGCACTCTCCTTCTCCCTGACTGCGGCCGAGATCGAGGCGCTCGATCAGGCCACGCTGGCCTGGCGGGCCTAGCCGTTGATTACGAGATAACGCCAATTGAGGCGATTAGCCAGGAAGTGATCCCGGCGGTAGCTGGATTTTAAGGAGGTTGGAAACTGGAGATAGAAGATTGGATACAGCCGTTCCTCGAACCGCAACGAGTGGCCCGGCTGGCAACAGTAGACGAACACGGCCGGCCACATATTATCCCCATCGTCTATGCCTTTGACGGCGCGCGGCTGTTCACGCCGATTGATAACAAACCCAAACGCGCCAGCCCACATCAATTAAAGCGGGTGCGTAACATCCAGACCAATCCTCACGTCGCCGTCATCATTGACCACTACGACGAGGACTGGCGTAAACTGGCCTGGGTGCAACTTCGTGGTCAGGCCACACTGATTGAGTCAGGGCCTGATTACGTGACAGGCATCGCTTTGCTGGAGGCCAGATACCCCCAATACGCCACCATGTCCCTGGCCGGTCGGCCACTCATCGTCATCAAAGTGGACCACACCACCAGTTGGCGTGCATGGTGAGTAGTCCAACTGCAAAGCCATCTAAACACAGGCTCATACTTTGGCTGGGTGTGTGCTTGCTGTTCATCGGCCGTACCCCGGCCGCCCTGCCCCCTGCCACGCTTTTCTCATTCCATCGAAACCCCAACATGGTGTATGATACTGCTGTCGCGGAATATTGAGGCCGTCACGATGGAGTGGTTGCGCTGGGCATGCAAATCGGTCGTTTTCTCGTCGAAAATGAAGTCGGCCGGGGGGGAATGGGCGTCGTCTACCGGGCGCTGGACCCGGCGCTGGACCGGCCGGTGGCCGTCAAGCTGCTGGCCCCCCACCTGGACCTCGACCCCAGCATATTGGCCCGCTTCCACCGCGAGGCGGCCGCCGTCGGCCGGCTAAAGCACCCCCACATTGCCACCGTCTACGAATTTGGCGAGCACGACGGCCGGCCCTACATCGTCTTCGAATGGGTCGAGGGCCAGACGCTGGCCCAGCTTCTGGAGCAGGCGGGGCCGCTGCCGCTGGCCCGCGCCCTGGCTCTCTTTAACCAGGTCGGCCAGGCGCTGGACTACGCCCACGGCCACGGCATCGTCCACCGCGACGTGAAACCAGCCAACATCCTCATCGGCCGGGAAGACCGGGCCACGGTCGTGGATTTCGGCCTCTCCTGGCTGGCCGCCGCCCCCTCGATTACCACCCCTGAAGCGTTGTTGGGAACGCCGCGCTACATGGCCCCAGAGCAAATTCGCGGCGAGGCGGTAGACGGCCGGGCCGATTTGTACAGCCTGGCCATCGTCCTCTACGAAATGGTGGCCGGCCGCCCGCCCTTTGACGAGCCTAACCCGGTCACGCTCCTCCACCACCAACTATACACCCCCGCCCCGCCGGTAACCGAGTTTAACCCGGCGCTGCCGCTGCCCGTCGAGCGCGCGCTGGAAACGGCCCTGGCCAAAGATCCGGAGCGGCGCTTCCCCACGGCCGCCGCCTTTGCCCAGGCGCTGCGGGAACCTGCCCCGGCCGCCATCACGACAGAACCGGCGCTGCCACCGGCCGCTGCCCCGCCGGCCGCCCCCTTGGCCAGGCGGCGCCGGCAACGACGGTGGCTGGTTGTCGGCCTGCCCCTCCTGCTGTGCCTGGGCGTCCTGGCCAGCCTCGGTGTACTCTTCAACCCGGCGCTGTGGGGTTTGCCGGCCCCGACCGAGACACTCGCCGGAGAGAGCACGGCCGTGCCCACCGAGACCATCGCTGAGATTGCCCCCACAGAGACTCTGGCCGAGGAATTCACCCCCATCCCCACCGTCACCTTGCCGGTGTCACCCGAACTCTCCCCCTCGCCCCCTCCCCCCCTCGCCCCCTCTCCTCCCCCCGTCTCCATCACCTGGCCGGCCCCCGGCGGGGTCTGGCCGCTGGCCGGCGGCGACGCCGGCCACACCAACTTCGTCTACGAGGGGCTGCCCGTTTACCATTCCCAGCCGCGCTGGTTCCGCAGCCTGCGCGCCAACTCCGGGCAGGGGCTGATCGTCGGCGGTGGGGCGGTCTTTTTCGGGGTAGACAATGAAACGGGCAGCGCGCTGCGGGCCCTGGAGTGGAGCACCGGCCTCCGCGCCTGGGACCTGCCCCTGACCACCACCTTGAGTAGCCCGCCGGCGCTCTATGCCGCCGCCGACCCGGCACTCATCTATCTGGCCACAACCAACCAGGAGCTGATGGCCTTCAGTCTGGCCGACCTGTCGCTGGTCTGGTATCACGGCCCGGAGACGCTGCAAGGGACCATTTACGGCGGCGCCATCCCGGCCCCTGACGGGTTACTGTACACCGCCACTGACAGTGGCTGGCTGCACGCCCTGGACCCGCTGACGGGCGAACTGTACTGGTCGCTCGATCTGCACGAGACCGACATCTTTGGTTTGCCGCCCAGCGCCGGCGGGGCGGCCGTTTTCCTGGCCGGCGTCGACCAGACCGTTTCGGCCGTCAACTCGGCTACGCTGGCCATCAGTTGGACGGTGGAGACGATTGGCGTGCCGACCACCGCGCCGATGGTGGTCGAAGCGGCCGGCCAGGTCATCGTCGGCACCAATCAGGGCTGGGTCCACGCCTATGGCATGGCCGATGGGGCCTGGGCCTGGGCCGGGCTGGCCAGCGACGACGTGGCCGGGTTGGCCACCGATGGTGTCCAGGTTTACGCCACGACGGCCGACGGGGTAGTCTACGCCTGGGACATGGCCGGCACGGAACTGTGGCGAAGCAGCGCCGGCTCGGCCGTCAGCGCCGCCCCGCTCACCGACGGCACGTCCGTCCTGGTGGCCACTCAAAACGGCGACATCCTTTACCTGGAGGCGGCCAGCGGCGCGGAGGTCGTCGAGTGGCGCATTAGCCTGGGCGACCCCATTTCCATTGCCCCTGCGCCGGCCGGCTACTGGCTCTTTGTGCGCGGCGCGACCAATGTCTACGGAGTAGGACCATGAGTAAAAACGCCTGGCTTAGCGGCTACCGGCCAGACGGCCAACCCGGCGAGTGGCCATTAAAGACCGAGGAATTCTTGATTGGCCGGGAGGAACCGGCCGACCTGGTCATCCCCCTGCCGCGCGTCTCCCGCCGCCACGCCCGGCTGGCTTACCAGGAGTCCGGCTACTACCTGGTTGACCTGGATAGCCGCAACGGCACATTTGTCAACGGCCAGCAGGTCGGCCGCGATCCCCGGCGGTTGCAGAACGGGGATGAACTCGTCTTTGGCGGGGTGGCCACCTTTTACTTCCACGACCCGGCCGAGACGGCCGCCGGGCCGCGCCTGGGTCGGCTGAACGGCGTCTGGATTGACGAGCTGAACCGTGACGTGTGGGTGGACGGCCGGCTGGTGGCGCCGCCGCTGTCGCCGGCCCAATTCACCCTGCTGTTGCTGCTGGTCCAGCAGGCCGGCAAGGTCGTGTCCCGGGCCGAGGTTGTGGCCACCGTCTGGCCGGGAGTGAGCCCCGAGGGGGTCAGCCAGGAAGCGGTGGACGGGCTGATCAAGCGGCTGCGGGCCCGGCTGAAAGCAGTCCAGCCGGAGCGGGAATATATCGAGGTGCGGCGCGACTATGGGCTGCGACTCAACCAGCCGGGGGAGGTGTAGAGGTGTCAAGTGTCAGGTGTCAGGTATCCATCTGTCGCACCTGATACTTGACACCGAAACACCTGACACTTAACCTCCGGCCGCCCCTTTTGCGCCCTCCGGCCGTCCAGCAATAACCAGCCCCTCGAATCATAATAAAGCCAATCCTATACCCGGTGCGCGGCGCCTCCAGAGTGCCGCTCACCTTAGACGCTCTATGGAGGGCTTTATTAAAGATTGGAGCTTGGAGATTATCAATCTCCAAGCTCCAAGCTCCAATCTCCCGATTACTATGAACGACAACGGTGTGACTCAGGCCGGAATAGAGACCCAGGTGCGCCAATTGCTGGTGACCCACTTCGACCTGGAAGAGCTAAAGACGCTTTGCCTGGATACGGGTGTGGACTACGAGGAATTGGGCGGCGAGGGCAAAACAGCCAAAGTGCGCGAGTTGATTGCCGCGCTGCAGCGCCGCGACCGGCTGGATACCCTGATGGCGGCTGCCGCCCGTCTGCGGCCGCAGGTCGGCTGGCCCGGGCCGGCGCCGGCCGACCTGTCTTGCCCGTACCGGGGGTTGCTGGCTTTCCGGGAAGAGGACGCCGCTTTCTTTTTTGGTCGGGAACGAATGACCCATAGTTTGGTGACGGCCGTCCAGCGCCGCGCGTTTACTGCTGTGGTTGGCCCTTCCGGCAGCGGCAAGTCATCGGTGTTGTTTGCCGGGCTGCTGCCGCGCCTGCACCACCAGGGGCGCTGGCTGTTAGTCCCTTTCCGTCCCGGCGGGCGGCCCTTCCAGGCGTTGGCGGCCGCCCTCTTGCCCCTGCTGGAGCCGGAGATGAGCGAGGCTGACCGGCTGGCCGAGACGCTGAAGCTGGCTACTGTCCTCAGACAGGAGGAGATGGCCCTGGCCGAAGTCACCCGGCTGCTGGAACAAAAATACCCCCAGGCCGGCTCTCTGCTCCTGGTCGCCGACCAATTTGAAGAGCTATATACCTTGTGCCCGGAGCCGGCCGTGCGCCACCGCTTCCTGGACGTTTTGATCCGCCCGGGTTCGGCCAGATCGTACCACCTGGTGGTCGCCTTACGGGCCGATTTTTGGGGCCAGGCATTGGCCCACCGGCCGCTGGCCGACGCTCTCCAGGACCATACCCTGCTGCTGGGCCCTATGACCCGCGACGAATTGCAA
The DNA here is from genome assembly GCA_022616275.1 of Chloroflexota bacterium. Lineage (GTDB taxonomy): Bacteria > Chloroflexota > Anaerolineae > Promineifilales > Promineifilaceae. The sequence continues at coordinate 80,014 of JAKEFB010000181.1, read as the reverse complement.
CAGGCTATTGTCCGGCCGGCGTTCCGGCTAGGCGTCCGTTTCCAGGCCGGGCTGGTGGGGCGTATTCTCGACAACGTGGGACCCGACCCTGGTAATTTGCCGCTGCTTCAGTTTGCCCTGACCCTGTTGTGGGAACGGCAGGAAAAGGGTTGCCTGACTCACGCGACATACGAGGCTATCGGCCGGGCCGAAGGCGCGCTGGCCGGCTACGCCGAAGAGATTTACGCCGCCTTGAGCGAGGCCGAACAATTCCAGGCCCGCCGCGTGCTAGTCCAACTGGTTCATCTCGGCGAAGGCACGGAGGATGCTCGCCGCCGGGCGGCTCGGGCTGAACTGGGCGAGGAAGACTGGCCGGTCGTCCAGCAACTGGCCAATGCTCGCCTGGTGGTGACCGGCCAGGACGCCGCCGGCCAGGAGACAATCGAGCTGGCCCACGAGGCTTTAATTCATAACTGGGGACGGCTGGCTGGCTGGCTGGCCAGCGACCGTGCTTTCCGGGCCTGGCAGGAGCGGCTGCGGACGCTGCGCCGCCAGTGGGAAGGCAGCAGCCAGGACGAGGGGGCGCTGCTGCGCGGCGCGCCGCTGGCCGAAGCCAGGGAGTGGCTGGCCCGGCGCGAGGCGGATTTGAGCCTGGTTGACCAGGGCTTTATCCGCGAAAGCCTGACCTTGCGCGAGCGGGAGATGGTGGAGCAGGAGGCGCGACGGCAACGCGAGTTGGCGGCCGCGCAGCAACTGGCGGCCGTCCAACAACAACAGGCCGACGAGCAACGCCAGACCAACGCCCGTTTGAGGCGATGGGTGCGTCTATCTACGATTGCTTTCTGTATGGCCGCTATCCTGGTTGTGGTCGCCCTGCTCCTGGCCCAGGAATCGCGCCGCTACGCTGCCTGGGCCCAGCAACAGAGCCGGCTGGCCTACGCCCGCGAATTGGCCGCCCGCTCGGCCGAGGCCCTGCCCCGGGACGCTGACCTGGGCCTGTCGCTGGCCGTCCAGGCAGTCAACGCGACCTACGAGACGGACGGCATCTACACGGCCGAAGCCCAGGCGGCCCTATACCAGGCCCTGACGGTTCCATCGTTCCAGGGGGTCTTGCCCGGCCACACGGCGCAGGTGACAGCCGCCCACTTTAGCCCGGACGGCAGCCGCATTGTGACAACCAGCGCCGACAACACCGCCCGGTTGTGGGACGCCGACGGCCACCCGCTGGCTGTCCTGGAAGGCCATTCGGCATTGGTGACGATGGCAGCCTTCAGCCCGGATGGCGCCCGGCTGGCAACGGCCAGCGAGGACGGCACAGCCCGACTGTGGGACGCCGATGGCTATCCATTGGCCGCCCTGGAAGGCCACTCGGCCGGCGTGGTCACGGTCGCTTTCAGCCCGGACGGCGCTTACCTGGTGACGGCCAGCGTAGATGGGACGGCCTGGCTGTGGGACGCCGACGGCAATTCGCTGGCTGTCTTGGAAGGCCACACGGCCGGATTGACCCAGGCCCTCTTTAGCCCGGACGGGGCGTTAATTGCTACCACCAGCCTGGACGGCACAGCCTGGTTATGGGACGTCAACGGCAATCCCCTGGCGATCCTGGAAGGCCATGCCGGGGGCGTTATGAGCGCTGCCTATCACCCGGCCGGGATCAGCCTGGCCACGGCCGGGGAAGATAGTACGGTCTGGTTGTGGGATCTGAACGGCAGCCCGCTGGCCGTCCTGGAAGGGCACCAGGGAGCGGTGCGCAGCGTGGCCTTTGACGCCACAGGGACACATTTGGTCACCGCCAGTATGGACGGCACCGCCCGGCTGTGGGACACTGACAGCAGCCTGCTGGCTGTCCTGGGGAGTGGAGCGGGAGTGACAGCCGCCCGGTTCAGCCCTGACGGGTCGCGCCTGGTGACGGCCGGGGTAGACCGGTTCAGCCGTCTGTGGGATACGGCCGGCCATCTGCTGGCTGTTTTCGAGGGCCACACAGGAGTGCTCTGGTCGGCCGATTTCAGCCCCGACGGGTCGCGTGTCGTTACGGCCAGCGAGGACGGGACGGCCAGGCTGTGGGGCGCAGCCGGCGAAGGCGGGTCGCTGGCGACGCTCGACCACCAGGCAGCGATCCGCTCGGTAGCCTTTAGCCCGGATGGCGGAAGCCTGCTGACGACTGGCGACGGGGTGGCCCGGCTTTGGGATGCCGACGGCAACTTCCTGGCCGCCCTGGACAGCCCTGACGCTGTGGCGGCCGCGGCATTTCACCCTGACGGTAGCCAGGTAGCCACGGCCGGCTGTGCAGGGTTGGACGAATGGGGCGGCTGTACGGCCGGTCTGGTTCAGTTGTGGAACAGCGAGGGTGAGCCGGTGGTTGCTTTTCAGGCCCACACTGCCACTATTAACCTGGTGGTTTTTAGCCCCGACGGCCAACAGGTCGTGACGCTGGGCTGCGATGAAATGGACGGCGCGGCCATCTGCGCGGCCACGTCGGCCCGGGTGTGGGACACGGCCGGCAATTTGCTGGCTGTTCTGGAGGGCGCCGGGTCGTTGAACGGGGTAGCCTTCAGTGGCGATGGCCGTTACCTGGCCGCAACCAGTTGGGATGGTACAGCGCAACTATGGCAACTGGATGGCGACCGGCTGACCGCTTTGGCGGAAACAACCGGCCCGGTCTGGTTGGCTTCTTTCAGCCCAAATAGCACGCGGCTGGTGACGGCCGCCGGGTGGGGCGGCGCTGTCCATCTATGGGATGTGGCCGGCCAGCCATTGGCAACCCTGGACGGCCATACCGGCGCGGTCTGGTCAGCCGTCTTTAGCCCAGATGGGACACGCCTGGCCACAGCCAGCCTGGACGGGACGGCGCGCCTGTGGGATAGCGACGGCCGGCCGCTGGCCGTGCTTCAGGGCCACACCAGCGCTGTTTTGTCGGTCCGGTTCAATAACAGCGGCACGCGGTTGGTGACGACCAGCGCCGACGGCACGGCCCGGCTGTGGGATGAAAATGGCCATTTAATCACCCGCTTCGATGGCCGTACCGGCGTGGTCTGGGCGGCCGATTTCAGCCCTGACGGCACGCGGCTGGTCACAGCCAGCGCCGACGGCACAGCCCGGCTGTGGCCGGTGTTCCCAGACATCGAAACGATGCTGGCCGAGGCCGGGCAACGTCTCTCCCCTAAAGAGAATCGCGAATAGCGCCAATGAGCGTACAACGCTTCACGAATGGCGCGAATAAGTTCTTAATATTGGTGCGTAGGCAGGCGTTTAGATACGTATGAAAGGCTGGGAGATGGACTGTCCTTTGGTACAGGTTGACTCCCAGCCCTTTTATGCTATATTTTTATTTAGTCGGCTAAGTAACTGATTGTGAGACTGGAACAAGAGCGGAACTGGTATGGCTGAGGAAGCAATTAAGGGAACGATTGGCTATCTGATCGTCCAGGTGTGCAAGATGCACCGCAACAAGACGGCCGATCTGCTGGCCGATATTGAGTTGTACGTGGGGCAGGAGATGTTCCTACTGGAACTGTGGCAGCAGGACGGCCTGACCCAGTCGGAAATAGCTGGCGACCTCTGTGTGCAACCGGCGACGGTGACGCGGATGTTGGACCGGATGGAGAAAGCCGGGCTGGTCGAGCGGCAGAAGGACATGGAGGACCAGCGGGTGTCCCGCGTTTACTTGACAGAGACCGGCCGGACCTTGCAGGAACCGGTCCGGGAAATGTGGCAGAGGCTGGAGCAGCAAACCCTGGCCAACTTCACCCTCGAAGAGCGCCTCCTCCTCCGCCGCTTCTTATTGCAACTACAAGAGAATTTGAGCTAGAGCGAGAGCAAGAGCTAGAGGAATTAGAGTAGAGAGTTGGGTACGACTGCACCTGGTGCTTAGAAAAGCTGGCTCTCACCAAAAATTCGGAGCGATGCTTAGCCGGCTAATCAACCAAACTCATTGCTCGTAGTTGGCGGAGTTGGGCCGCCCAACTCTGCCAACTGCGCTCATGGCTCATTACTTTAAAAGGAGATTCCCATGAACAACGACAAAATTATTCTGGTTAGTGGCGCTACAGGCCAGCAGGGTGGGGCGGTTAGCCGGCATTTGCTGGCTAAGGGTTGGCGGGTGCGCGGGTTGACGCGTGACGCCAGCAGCGCCAAGGCCCAGGCGCTGGCTGCGGCCGGGGCGGAGGTAGTCGAAGGCAACATGGAAGACCCAGCGTCGTTGGACCGGGCGCTGGACGGCGTTTATGGCGTCTTCAGCGTCCAGAACTTCTGGTTGCCCGGCGTTGGCGCGGCCGGCGAGGTGCGCCAGGGTATTAACCTGGCCGACGCCGCCCAGGCGGCCGGGGTGGAGCACTTTGTTTATTCGTCGGTCGGCGGGGCCGAACGCCGGACAGGTATTCCTCATTTTGAGAGCAAGTGGCAAATTGAGGAACACGTCCGGGCGCTGGGCTTGCCGGCAACCATCTTCCGGCCGGTGGCTTTCATGGACAATTACAACTGGAGCCGGCCGGCCATCTTGAACGGCTCCTTTACCGGCTTCGGCCTGCGGCCAGACAAGACGCTGCAACTGATTGCCGCCGACGACATTGGCGCGTTCGTTGCCCTGGCCTTTGAGCAGCCGGAGGCGTACCTCGGCCGGGCGATTGAGATTGCCGGCGATGAATTGACCGAGCCGCAAATCGCCGAGACATTTGCCCGCGTCATCGGCCGGCCTGTAGTTGCCGGCCGGCCAATGACCCAGGACAGCGGCCCGCCGGACGAAGAGGCCTTGAAGATGATCCGCTGGTTCAACGAATCGGGCTACCAGGCGGACATTCCTGCCCTGCGGCGCATATATCCCGGCCTGCAAACACTGGAGCAATGGCTGCGCCGCACCGGATGGGAGAACGCCGAGCCGGAACCCATTAGCGCCGGTGCAGGCTGGAGCTAGAGAGTTAGAGTGAGCCTTTGGCTCACTCTAACTCCATACTCTGACTGAAAGGTGGGATGATGCCGGTACAGAATGCTAGAGAGACGATTACGCAGACAGTGCTGAGTTGGGAAGGGGTGACGGCCGCGCCACACCGCTTCGGTGGGACAGAATACCTGCTGGGGCAACGAGAAATCGGCCACACCCACGGCGATTCCCTGGTAGATATTCCTTTTCCCACGCGAGTACGGGACGAAATTGTCGCGGCCGGCCTGGCCCAGCCCCATCACGTCCTGCCGGAGAGTGGCTGGGTTAGCTTTTATATACGCCAGCCAGCCGACGTCGAACAGGCCCTCAAACTTCTGCGCCGTTCCTACGACATTGCCCGAAAGCAACGGAGAAATCGTGAATGATGCTGGACCAGGCATGGAACAGGGCCTTCTTGAGCACATTTTACAGATAAGCTGCCGTATGGCGGCGACCAGGGATCTGGCAGCGCTGCTCCGCTACGTGATTGGCGAAGCGCTGGCGTTGGTGGACGCCGAGCGGGGCTTTGTCGTCCTCTTGCAGCCCGACGGCGAGCTGGACTTCCGGGTCAAGCAGGACCGGCAGGGGAATGAAATCAGACAGGCCAGGGACCAGATCAGCACCTCCATTCTCAAGGAGGTGGTCCAAAGCGGCCGGCCGCTGGTTTTGCGAGACGCCATGCGCGATCCCCGCTTTGCCCAGGCCAAGAGCGTTCACGTGCTGGAGCTGCGCTCGGTGATGTGTGTGCCCCTGATTGTTTCCAGCGAAAAGATAGGGGCCATTTACGTGGAGAACCGGTCGTTTCACGGCCGTTTTGCCGAGGATGACATCCACCCGCTGGTTCTCTTTGCCAACCAGGCCGCCGTGGCTATTGAAAACGCCAATCTATACAGTGTGCTGGAACAAAGGGTGGAGGAGCGCACCCGGGATTTGCAGCAGGAGGTCGCCGAACGGGAGCGGGCCGAACAGGCGGCCAGAGCCGCCAGCCAGGCGAAGAGCGCCTTCCTGGCCAACATGAGCCACGAACTGCGGACGCCGTTAAACGGCATTATGGGGTATGCCCAGATTCTCAAGCGGGACGGCAACCTGACGGCCGAACAGTTGGCCAGGCTCGACGTGATTTACGACAGTGGCAAACATCTCTTGACCCTGATTAACGACATCCTGGACTTCTCTAAAGTGGAGGCCCACAAGCTCGCCCTTTATCCAACGGAGTTTGAGCTGCCGCCATTCCTGAGCGAGATTGAGGCGATGATCACCATTGCGGCTCAACAAAAGGGGATTACCTTTGCCAGTAAGACCGGACCCGATCTGCCGGCCAGGATTTGGGCCGACAGGAAGCGCCTGCGCCAGGTGCTGCTGAACCTATTGGGCAACGCGGTGAAATTTACGGAGATAGGCGGCGTGACGCTGCGGACTCAATCCCAGGTGACAGGCGAAGGAGACGGGACATCCTCGGTAGCTCTGCTTCGCTTTGAGGTCCAGGATAGCGGTGTCGGCATTGCCGCCGGCCAACTGGCGCAAATCTTCCAACCGTTCGAGCAAGCTGGTGACCCCCGGCGGCAGGCGGCCGGCGCCGGGCTGGGGCTGGCCATCAGCCAACAACTGGTCCAGTTGATGGGGGGAGAAATCGAAGTGGAAAGTGAGCCAGGCCAGGGTAGCCGTTTTTGGTTTGAAGTGGCAACGCCGGCCGTTTGGGAACCGGCGCCAACGGCCGCGCCGGATGGAATCGAAACGACGATAAGCGGCTACAAAGGGCCAAGACGGCACATTCTGGTCATTGACGACAATCGGCAAAATTTACAGTTGCTGCAAGACCTGCTGGCTCCGTTGGATTTTGTGGTCAGGCTGGCCCCAGGCGGCGTCGAAGGACTGGCCCAGGCTCGCAGGCAGCCGCCAGACCTGATCTTCCTGGACCTGGTGATGGCCGGTATGGGTGGCCTGGAGGTCATTGGCCACATTCGGCAAACGGCCGGACTGGCGACGATACCGGTTATCGCCGTCTCCGCCAGCGTCTTTGAAGACGACCAGGCCCAGAGCCTGGCCCTAGGCTGCAACGACTTTCTGGCCAAGCCAATTGAGACAGAGCAGGTTTTTAGCCTGTTGGAGAAACACCTGGCCCTGGAGTGGTTGTACCGGGCAGCGCCGGAAGGGCCGGCCTGGGGCGCCGGCCCGCCGGTCGAGGGCGCGGCCGGCGTGGATATTCTCGTTTCACCGCCGGCCGATCAGTTACAGGCGCTCTATGAGCTGGCCCGGTTTGGCAGCATGGAACGGTTGCAACAACAAGCCCTGGCCCTGGAAAAAGAGGATGAGAAGTACCAGCCGTTTGCCCGCCGGCTGCGCGAGCTGGCGGCCGATTTTGAAGATGAAAAGATCGTGGCTTTGATTGGACAGTTTTTGTAGCTGTGTACCCTCCCGGAGGTTGATATGAGGAAAGCCCGATCTTATCACGCAACCTCCGGGAGGGTAACTGACGAGATGAAACGCCGTATCATCCTGATCATTGACGACAATATCACCAATCTCAAAGTGGCCGTTGACTATTTGCAGGCTTACGGCTTTGAGATTATCGTCGCCCGTAACGGGGCAACCGGTATTGAACGGGCCAGGTTTGCCCGGCCAGACCTGATCCTGCTCGACGTGCAGATGGCCGGCCTCGACGGCTTTGAGACCTGCCGCCGCCTGAAAGCCAACCTGGAAACGGCCGCCATTCCCATTATTTTCATGACCGCTCTATCCGACCCGCTCGACCGCGTCAAAGGGCTGGAAGCCGGGGCGGTGGACTACGTAGTCAAGCCGATTGAAGAAGCCGAGATACTGGCCCGGGTGAAAACCCACCTGGCGCTCCGCGAGTTGCAGGCCCAATTGCAGCAACAGAATGAACAATTAGAGGAGCGGGTCCGGGAACGGACGGCCGCCCTGGAAGCGGAGATTGCCCAGCGCAAGCGGAGCCAGGAAGAGAAAGAGCACCTCTTTGACCTGGTTCACCAGCAGAGCGAGCAATTGCGTGACCTGACCAACCTCTTTGTCGAAAACCAGCAGCAACACAACCAGGATCTGGCTCAAGTCGTGAATGAAGAGATCGGCCGGGAGCTGACCCTGTTGGCCCTCCGGTTGGAGCAAGTCCGGCAGATCCTGGTCAAACAGGTTGGCCTCTCCCAGGCTCTCAACGAGGTGAACGCTGCCCTGGACATTTTGCAGGGCGTCCGGCAACAGACTCAGCAGGTAACGAGTGAACTCACCCAGCTTCCTTCCAATAACCAAAGCTTGCTGGCCAATCCTCTTCTCAATCTCAGTACCCGGGAGGTTGAGGTCCTCCAGCTCCTGGTCCAGGGCAGGTCCAACGCCGAGATTGCCACCCTGCTCGTCCTCTCCAAATCCACGGTCAGCACCTACCGCCAGCGCATTATGGACAAGCTGGACATCCACGACCTCCCCGCCCTCGTCAAATTTGCCATCCAACACAATCTGGTATAGCAGTAAAACAATTTTCTAAAATTGTTTTACTGCTACCCTGTCGGCAGTCTGTCGAACGTGTTCGACAAAAGAGGCGGGCAATTCGACAAAAATGCGTAAAACGAGCGACAGACAGCCGGTTTTCTTTGAGGCATAATGTGGACAAGTAAGACCAGGCGTCAGATAGATGAAAAAGCATCGAATTCACGCGAATTAGCACGAATTTTTATTTCGCGATAATTCGCGTTAATTTATTGCCATTCATTTATGAAGGAGACCATGAAATGCCAAATAATCGGATGAAGTTCATGGCGTTAGCAGTACTCATTTTGATGACGCTGTTTTTATTTGCTCCCGTTTATGAAGCCCAGGCCAGTTATCTGCCAGTAAAAAAGTATACTGGGGCCAGCTTTCTGGTCACCGGCAATTTTAGCGCCGCCGTGGATGTCCGGCGGATCGTCACGATTACCTATAAAGATACCTCTGACCAGGACCAGAGTGCTTCTTTTACGGAAACAGTGGACTGTACCCTTGAGGGCGATGCCAAAATTGATAACGATGCCCTACAGTTAGATGGGGCAGGAGACTTTCTTAGCTGCGAAATCAGCAGTTTTGCTGAGCGGGTGCAATGGCTGGCCGAGAAGGAGCTGAACGAGCCCTGGCCTGACTTTGTCGCCGCTAATATGCGTGGTATCTGGGCCGAGGCGACTGTCCAGGCGACGCAGCAAGATACCTGGCTGCCGATTTTGGCCCATAGCGCTGGCGACATTCATTTTCAGGTCTACAACAGCCGCCTGGAATATGGTGACCAGATACAGACCGGCGTCCAGGGCGTTACCGTTCCACCCAGCAATGGCTTTGAGTTCAGAAACTCGACCGCCCAACGGGTGCGAGGCCATATGGTCAACGCTTGCGGCACCCCAATCTGTCTGGCCCACTATTACTTGAGTGACGTGGAAATTGGGCAGGGCGTATCCTTCTATGACGCAGCGATGCCCCTCAGCGACGGAACGACCACCCTCTACATCGGCGGCGATGGTGGTGGTTTCAGCGGCAGCATTGAGAATTTCGCCTGGGACCCTTATATGTGCCCAGGTTGCTTCTAGACCCCAACGGCCGTTTCGACGGTTCAAAAGCCAAAGCCCCCTGCCACCCAGGGGGCTTTTGGTATACCGGCTTATTGACCACCCTTTTCATAAGCGGCGACAATTGCCCTATGAGTTGGAATGTTTTCCAGGAAAAGCTGGCGGGCGGTTTTACCCATTAACCGGGCGGCGACCTCTTGCAGCCAATGAAAAGCCTGGGTCAAAATATCCCAGGCCGGCTCATTTTCCCCCACCGCCGCCAGCACCCGGTAACAAATCAGGTAGACCTGCAGTGGCCGTTCAGCCCCGGCCAGGGTTGGGTTTTCGGCCAGGTAAGCCAGCACTTCAGCCAGGTATTCGCGCGCTTCAGCCAACCGGCCCTGGTCTAGCCTGGCCAGGGCAATGCCGGCCAGGTCTTCCATGACGTGGGGTAAAAAGTTCGTTGCCCGCCGGATGGCCAGGGCTTCCTGGTGGAACTTCTCTGATAGGGCTGCATCGCCCACGTCACCGGCGACAACACCCAGGCCATTCAGGGCGTGGGCCATGTACAGCACTTCATCCATTTCCCGGAAAATAGCCAGGGCTGCCTGGTAATATGCTTGCGCTGCAGCGTAATGGCCCAGATCTCGCTCGACGTGCCCCAGGTTAATTTCGGCTATTCCAATCCAGCCTTTGGCGTTTAGATCTTGATAAATGGCTAAACTTTGTTCGCAGAGTTCTCTTGCCGCATCATACCTCCCCAATTGCCAGGACAGGAAGCCCAGGTTGTTCAAGACAAAGCCCTGCCCGGTGCGGTTACCGGTCTCCTGGTAAATGGGCATGATCCGGCCGTAGTAAGCCTGGGCGGTATCATAGTCATATTGCTTGCCGGCGATAATGGCCAGCTTGAGCAAGATCTGGGCTTCCTGCAGGCGATGCCCCATTTTCTGGCAGACAAGCAGCCCTTGCTCAAAATAAGCCTGGGCCTCGGCCATCTGGCCCTGGTACTCAGCTACCTCGCCCAAACCATAGAGGCCGGACATCTCGGCTGGCAAATCGCCGCTTTCCCGGCCGACGGCCGCCAGATAATGAAAATGGGCCTGGGCCTGGTCATAATGGCCCCGCAGCCGGCTGACGGCGCCCAAATAAGAGAGGCTTTGCCATTCTTCTTGCCTGGTGCCGCCCTGGAGAGCCAGGGCGTGGGCCTGGGCAAATTTTTCTTCGGCGGCCGGGTAAGCGGTCTGGTCATAAAGCAATTTACCCCACAGTAAATAGGCCGCCGCCGCCAGGTGGGCCTGTTTCTGGCTGCCTGGGGCCTGGGCTGTCATCGCCTGGAGATAAGCAACGGCGGCCTGGTAATTGTCGGTCACGTAGGCGTAGTTAGCCTGGCGCAGCGTGATCTCGGCCTGTTGTTCGGTAGCCATATGGCCGGCTAGGGTTTCTAAGGCCGCCAGGTCGGCCGCCTGCGCGTCTCGCCTGCCCAGCAAATCGTAGACCTTCTCCCTGGCCAGCAGCAGCGCATAGCACCCGACCAGGTCGTCTGCGGGCGCCAGCTCCAGGGCCCGGCTGAAATAGTGAATGGCCTCGTCGTTGGCAAATTGTGTGGCCGCATACACGCCGGCCCGGTGGGCATAGGTCCGCTCCTTGTCCGGCCGTCCGGCCGCCCCCCAATGGTAAGCCAGCGCCCCAGCGTGGTCGGGATCGTCGGGATAGACCGTTTCAACCGCCTCCGCCACCCGGCGGTGCAGGGGCCGCCGGTCGGCCAGCTCCGCCAGCAGCCCTTCACGCAACTTGTCGTGCGCCAGCCGCCACTCGCCGTCACGCAACTCAATCACGGCAGCGTTGACGCAAATCGTCAACCACCGCTCCATATCTGTTTTGGGGTCCAGAACGGGTAACAACCGGGTATCTATCTGCCGGCCGGCCACCGCCAGCAGGCTCAACAACGGCCTGGCCCAGGCTGGAATTCGCGCCAGGCGGCGCTGCACGACCGAGCGTACCCCTTCGGGAAAGACTGTCTCGGGCAAGACCATCTGGCCCACCTGGCTTAGTTGGCCGGCCTCCTCGGCCAGCGCCCGCACCACCTCGACCAGGAAAAAGGCATTTCCCTCCGTTTCCCGCTGCAAGAAAGAAAGAATTTCCGGCTGCCGGCCGGCGTCGCCCAGCATGGAGACGCTCAGGTCAACCATCGTGCTGGCCGGCAGTGGCTCCAGGGTTAGTACCGTTGCGCCGGGCAGCATCTCCGGCAAATCAGGCTGTTCCTCGGTGCGGTAGCTGCCAACGATGACCAATGGTAATTCGCCCACCACCCGCAGCAGTTGGCGAAAGATGGCCAGGCTTTCGTCGGTCGCCCAATGCAAATCCTCCAATATCAGCAGCGCCGGCCGTGGTTGGCGGCGGAACAACTCGACGATGACGCTCAACAACCGCTGTTGGGCCGCCGGCCCTTCTAGCGGCGGCGCGTCTGGAACCGGTCGCCCCAACAACTGTTCCAGGTCGGGCGCCAGGGGCTTCAATACCCCGGCCTGGTCATCGTCCGGCCCGGCAGCCAAAACCAACCGGCGCAGCGGCTCGCGCCAGACCTGGTAACGCACCGTCCCTTCCAGCGTCGCCTGGCCCTTTAAAACCAGCATTCCCCCCACCAGCGCCCGCGTTCTCAGTTCATGGACCAGCCGCGACTTGCCGACGCCGCTGGTCCCTCCTACCAGCCAGGCTGCGCCGCGCCAGTCGCGACTCTCGTCCAACCCAGCTAGCAGGCGGCTCATTTCCGCTTCCCGGCCGACGAATTGGGCTGCTTGCAGAAAGCTCTCCCGAATGGTTGGGCTTTCTTCCGGCAGTGCCAGCCCGGCCGCCCGGCACAGCGCCTCCATCGTGGCTGCGGCGCTGGCATAACGGTCCTCCGGCTGCTTGGCCAGCAAGCGGCCGATGACCGCGGCCACGTCCGACCCGGCGCTCTGCAATCGCTCCAGGTTGGGAGGCTCACGCCAGACCTGGTCCAGGAACAGATCCGAGCCAATGTCGAAGGGATGGCGGCCGGCAAACAACTCGTAAAGCATGACCCCCACCGCATATAGATCGCTGGCCACTTCGGCCGGCCGGCCGGTAATGACCTCTGGGGCCATGTACATTAGCGTCCCGGCCGGCGCCTGGCTGGCGTCTCGCTTGATGGCCAGGCCAAAATCTACCACCAGCACGTGGTCGCCTATCACCAGGACATTGCCCGGTTTCAAATCACGGTGCAAAATGTTCTGCCGGTGCAAATAGGACAGAGCCTGCAAGCATTGCAGCGCCAGGTTCAAGCACCGTTCACTCGTTTGGCCGGCTCGCGCCTCGGTCAACGTCCGGGCCCCAGCCAGGTAAGACATGGTGAAATAAGGGCGCAGGCCGCCGCTAAAGCCGTAGTCCAGAACGTTAATGATATGCGGGTGGCGGAGCGAGGCCAGGGTTTGAAACTCGTGGGCCAGGGCAATGTGGGCCGCCTTATCGCTCGTGGTGTCGGTAAAGGAGGCGAAATGAAGTTGATCGGCGCTAACATTGATCTGTTTGAGGGCGACGACCTCACCGGTCAGCCGGTCAGCGGCCCGAAACACCGACCCCATCCCACCTTCACCTAATTTTTCCTGTAGGAGATAGCGGCCGTCAATGAGCAGTGCGTCTGGCTGCATGTTCATAGGGCCTATTGTATTCCTTATTTGTGTTATCAGGGCAACTCTTCTGTTTACGGGCCACAAGTCAATTTTACTGCATATTGTCGTAGAACAATTTGGCAAAATTGTTCTACGTCCTGGCCTGGGCCTTATGCTCCTGGACCCAGCCTGGCAGCGGGCGCGTATCCAGGAGATGAGGGCTGTTTACGGCGCCGGCCGGGTCCTGGTTGGCAAGGCCGGCTTTACCTCGCTGGCCAGACCTCATAAGGTGGTAGAACAATCTTCGGCCGTCCGCGCCTGATGTGGGATGGGGGGTCAGGCCGGCAGGCCGTTGTCGAAGCAGTAGTACAGCGTCTGGTAGGGCTGGCGGAACTCAATGACGTCTTCGAGGACGCTGTCGGCCGGTTCCTTTTCGACGAGGACGCGGGCCATGAATTCGGCAATCTGATCCATCTGCGGCTCCTTCATGCCCAGGCGGGTCACTTCAATGGTGCCTAGGCGCAGGCCGCTGGGGCGGTCCCAAGCTTCAGGCGCGTCGTGGGGGAGTAGGTTCTTGTTGGTGATCATGTTGGCCCGGGCCAGCAGGTGGGCCACGTCAAGGCCGCCGCCCATCTGGCGTACGTTGGCAATGACCTGGTGGGTGGCGGTGTAGCCTTTGTGCTTGCCCAGGATGGGGATGCCGCGCCGGTCGAGGGCGGCCGCCAGCGCCTGGGCGTTGCGGACGATTTGGGCCATGAACGCCCGGCCGAAGGCAATCATCTCGGCCGCGGACACGGCCAGCGCAGCCACGCGGTTTACCTGGTGGGTGGCGGCCAACACTGGGAAGACGGCCTGGGTGAGGGGCACGGTCAAGGCCGGGTCGTTCCACATCATCATGCCGCTCTGCGGGCCGCCGAACGTCTTGCCGGCCGACCCGGTCAGCACGTCGGCCCCTTCGGCCAGCGGGTCCTGGAACTGCCCGCCGGCAATCAGCCCGGCCTGGTGGGCGCCGTCGAAGAAAAGCCGGCCGCCCCATTCCTGGATCACGTCCTTCATCTCGCGCACGGGCAGGGGGAAGAGGGTCATCGAGAGGCCCAGGGTGATCAGTTTTGGTTTTACCAGCGGGGCCATTTTGCGGAACAGCTCCAGGTCCACCGTCAGCTCAACTGGGTCGAAGGGGATGTCCACGATCTTCAGGCCGCGCTGGCCGGCCGGGCCGTCGGCGCGGTTGCTGGAGTGGCCGCCGAAAGGTTGGGCCACGGTCATGATGACGTCACCCGGCTCGGCCAGGGCGTAATAGACAGCCATGTTGCCCAGCATGCTGCCCATCAAACGGTGGTCGGCGTAGCGGCAGTTGAAGGCTTGCTTGAGCAGCTCCACGCACAGGGCTTCGACTTCGTCAATGTATTTCGTGCCGGCAAACCAGCGCTGCACGACGCCGATGTGCCCTTCGGCGGCGCGGGTTCCAATTTCGGAAGCCAGCAGGGCGCGGACGGTGGGGCTGGTGGGCGCTTCGGGAGCGAGCAGGTTGATGCACTGCCGGCCGCGCCAGGTCTCGTTGCGCTGGACGGCGTCGAGCACCGCCTGCTGCATCTCCTGGCCTGACCGGCAAGCGTCCAGGATGGCGCGGGCCTGGGCCAGGATAGTCGGGTCGTGGACCGCTACTTCAGTTGGGGGCATAAGCGTGTCTCCTTGTGAGGCTGCCAGTGCATTAAATATAGATTGGATACATTATATACCGGTGCGTGAGGCTTTGCGGCAGTTGGCGGCCTATCTACAACAACGAGATTCGGATACCTGAACCAGTTGGCGTGGAGAACGAGCACCGGTTGGGGCTTTCATCGTTTTCTTAATCTCACCCGTTAAGATAGCTTTATCTTTCGGCGCTTCATTTGAACAAGTGCCAGGCACTTTAACCGGCGATGACCGCTGCTCAAAATGGACAAGTGCCAGGCACTTTCACAATCTAAAAAGGAGAAATGACGATGAATCAAAAGACCTTCAGATCGTTGATACCGAAATGGAAGATGACGATAGCGGTCTTGACGATGACGACGGCGATGGCGAAGACGATAGTGAGGATGTAGAAAATGACGATTAGATGGCTGTTCGCGCTCACGTTGATTGGATTATTAATCGCTGGATGCCAATCGCCATCGGCCGGCGAGCCAGACGAGGAGTACGCGCCTGAAATAGACCCGGCTAACTTTGTGGGTGTGATAGACAACCCGTACTTCCCGCGAATCCCCGGAACCAGATACATTTACGAAGGCCAGACTGAAGATGGCCTGGAACGGGTTGAATTGGAAGTCTTGCCGGAGACGAGAGTGGTCATGGGTGTTACAACGACCATCGTGCGTGACACGGTCTATCTTGACGGCGAGTTGGTAGAAGATACCTACGACTGGTTCGCCCAGGACAGGGAAGGGAACGTCTGGTATTTTGGTGAAGAGTCTAAAGAATATGAAGATGGCGAAGCTGTCAGCGCGGCCGGTTCGTGGGAGGCGGGTGTGGACGGCGCTTTGCCAGGCATCATCATGTATGCTGACCCCCTGGACCACGCCGGTGAACCGTATCGCCAGGAATATTATGCCGGCGAAGCGGAAGACATGGGCGAGGTTGTGGGTCTGGTTGAAAGTGTGACGGTTCCTTTTGGTTCGTTCGACAACATTTTGCAGACAAAGGATTGGACACCACTGGAGCCGGGTGTTGAAGAGCATAAATTCTATGCATCAGGTATTGGCGTTATCAAAGAATTGAATGTGGAATCCGGTGAGACGATTGAACTGATTGAAGTAATCTTTGGGTAGTCTTTCCAGGCCAAAGAAGAAAAAAGGCGCCAGGCTTGTTTGAATGCCTGGCGCCTTTTGGGTGGAACGACTATTTTGGAAACCGTAATTCCCTGGTCAGGAAAGTACACGGAAGGTGTCCAGCATTGCTTCTGCTTCTGTACCCAGAGGCGTAAGTTGGTAAACTAGTCCGTTAGCGGTGAAATAAACGAACCAACCAGGGGCCATAAAGTCCGACGAAAACACAGCAAGACCAGTGGCTGTCTTTCCCTGATAAGGTTGGGTATACCAGCCTCCTTCCGGATTAAACAGGCCAACTGCCGGCAACCATTCCTCTAGTGGCTGCTGAGGCTCTTTGGTAAAGACACGAATTGAAAGTTGCGGGGGGGCTGCTGGAGAAGCTGGGTCATTTAGCAGTGGGTCAAGAAAGTAGACAGCAGCTACCGGGCGGGGCGTGAGCTGATTCAGTTCGGCGTCACTGAGTTGTACGGTCACGTAGTCAGGGGGATAGGCAATTTGAAAGTGATGGGCGTCATCCTGGTATTGCAACCAGGCGGAGACGTCAAGCTGTTCTGAACCAGAAGGCAAACCGTGTTCACTCTCTCCCGCAACGCCATTAGCTGCGTCAGAACCTGGACTGTCTCCTGGTAAAGGGTCTTCGGTGGTGATCGTTGTCAAGGGGAGTACCTCTGTATCGGGCGCGATTAACGCCGAAGGGGACTGGGTGACAGTGATCACCCAGTCCCCTTTTTTATAAAATTGACGGTGAGTTAGTTAGCAGCCCCAGGGGTTGGGGTTACAGAGGATAACGATGTTGTCGCTGCTAAAGCGTGGCCCGTAGAATGTGTTGGTGCCGGGAGTGCCACCGCTGACAACAGCATTCACGTAGTTCACCGCGCCGGCCGTATAGGGAGCGTAATTCTTGATCCAGGGGCCGCCGCTGCTGCCGTAAGTCATACTGCAGCCCATCCCCAGGACGTCGGTGCCGCCGTTAAACGTCTCGGCCGTGCAGATGTATTGATAAAGCCCGGAATCAATGTTGCTGGGATAACCAATGGCATGGAGATTTTGTATGTAGCCGTAATTCCAGGAGCGTCCCAGGTAACCGGTATAATAGGTGACCGAATTGCCGGAACTGTTGTTTCCCAATTTAATGAGGGCAACGTCGTAGCGTCTCACTGTCCCACCGGCGTTTACCCAGGTCGTCAGCACGCGGGCATTAGTCCAGGGGAAAACGCCATAGGGCGCTGAACCGTTGCGCCAGGCCGGGCTGAAAGCCCAGTTGCTGTACCACTGATTGGTAGACGTGTTATAGACGCAGTGGGCGGCGGTCACAATAATGTTGTTCGGGCTGGCAACGGAGGCCGAGCAACTTGCCGGGCCGCTAGGAGTCGAAAAAGTAAGCCGCCCGATGGCCTTCCAGGGAAAGTACAGATGCATTTGCGAGAAGTAGTTGCCTCGATAACCGGTAAAAACTCCGGCCGTCCCTTCTGGCCCTTCGGGGGACAGAGGCAACGTCTCAACAGCTTCGGCAAGAAGCTGCCAATCTTCGGGATACTGGCTTTGCGCCGCCAGGTCGGCGCCGGGATCGGGCAATCCACCGGCCACTGCTTCCGGCGCTCCGGCCGGTTCACCGGCTGGCGCCTCTTCAGCTACTTCCGGGAACGGCAGTGGCTGGGCGGCGCCGATGGCGTCGCGTGTCCACAGCGCCAGGGTAGCTTCCTGCTCGGCCGGGGAAGCATCCTTGGCCAGGATCAGGTTTTCCTGGGGACGGGGAACATCAATCCGCTCACTGGGGACGACACCTGCCTGTACGCCAGAACTAAAGATCAGGACTGCGGCGACTAACAACACAAACACGGGTACAACCTTAAATTTCCGATACATTTGATTACCTCCTAAGGTGTTGTATCGTGTGGGTAACCAATCTGGCAGCAGGCCAAAGTAATCACGCTTCGCCCGTCGCCAATTCCATTACCCTGGAACAGTAGTTCCGCTACCAATAAAAAATGAAAGCGATAACCAATTGTTTGCGGTCGAACCGGTCAAGACGTTTTCAGACTTATTTAATTGATTGGGTTGCTGGTTGTTTGGCTGTGACTTAAGGTATCTGTCCAGCGCTGGCTCATTTCCTGGTGGTTATGAGCGACTCCCTCCAATTCCTCACCTTGGCCATAAGTATAAGGCCTATTTCTAAAGGGGTTGTTTCCCAGGATAATTGTTTTTTGTCACCTGGTTATCGGCCGGGCTGACAACCACTTTTCTTTTCAGGTGGAAACAGGGGGCAACGGCCGCATCGCGCACGATGCGGCCGTTGGCCCAATTGGGGTTTCTGTACCTGGTTTACATTTTCAGGCGGTTAATTGTCTCGCCTGATCAGTGGCAGGTACAGGCTGTAGCCGGTGACTGTCACCGTTACCGTCAGGCTATCGCTATCGGCGCCGCCGTCGTCGTCGGTGACGGTGACGGTGACGGTGTAGCTGCCTTCGTTGGTGTAGGTATGGCAGCCGCTGACGGTGTTGGCCGCCTGGTTGACCGTGCCCGGTTCTACCGGGCCGTCGTCCCAATCTATCGTCGCCGTGTGGGTGTCGGCCGCGCCGGGGTCGGTGAAGGTGGCCGGGTCGAGGCAGACCTGCGTCCCGGCCGCCACTTGCTGGTCGTTGCCAGCTTCTACCACCGGTGGGGCGTTGCTGGCGGTGACGGTGAAGCTGTCGTTACCGGCGTCGCCGTCGTCGTCGGTCACAGTGACAGTGACGGTGTAGAGGCCATCGTCGTCATAGGCGTGGCTGCCGCTGACGGTGTTGGCCACCTGGTTGACCACGCCCGGTTCTATCGTGCCATCGCCCCAATTGATCGTCGCCGTGTGGGTGTCGGCCGCGCCAGGGTCGGTGAAGGTGGCCGGCTCGAGGGAGATGGTATCCCCTTCAAGGGCATTCTGGTTCGGCCCGGCATCTACTGTCGGAGCCACGTTATCCACCGTTACCTGCAAGGTATCACTGGCGCTTAAGCCGGTTATATCGGTGACAACCAGGGTGACGGTGAATTGCCCGTCATCGTCGTAGGCGTGGGTAGGCGTCAGGGTTCCGCCAGCAGTGGCGCCGTCGCCGAAGTCCCAGAGGATAGTTAGCGGTTGACCTTCGGGGTCGCTGGCGGTGCCGTTGAAGGCAATGGTCTGACCTTCATCGGCCGTTTCGTTGGCTCCGGCATTGACCGATGGTGGCAGGTTGGTAAAGACCACCTCCAGCGTCGCCGTGCTGCTGTCAAACGCGGAGCTGCTGGTGGAGTCGGCCGTGCCTTCTAGCAAGTAAACGCCCGGCCCATCTGCTTGAACGGTCACGACGACAGCCACAGCAATGTGGGCCGGAATAGCAAATTGATTATTTGACCATTGGCTAATCAAACCGGCCGGAAGATTCAGGCCGAGTTCATACGTCGTATTGATGTTACCGGTATTGGTAACCACCATGATAAAGGTAGCCGAGAGCGTATCCGTCACCGTCTGGCTCACCGGAATCCACCCCACCTTCACGGCTTCATACTCACTGAAGGTGACGCTGGCGATGGCTTCGTTCCGAATCTGGCTGTTATTTTGCGATTCGGCTACCACGCTGAAGTGGTAGGTCGCCGGTAAGGCGAAGCCCAGGTCGCCGGCCGTCATCTGCACCGTTGTAGATTGGCCCGGATTGAGGGCCACCGGGTTGGTTGCCAACTGGGCCAACAGCCCGATAAAGCCGGTCAGGGTCAACCAGTAACTGTCGGCTACGTTGCCGGTGTTGGTAATTGTCACCTGCCAGACGCCGGTATCGGTTGGAGCCAGAACTGAACTTTCCGGATTAATGGATATAGCCACGCCCCGATTTTGGAGCTGGACCGTCCCGCTGACGGTGTCGCTGATACCGGCATTGGCCTGGGATTGAGCGCTGACATCGAAGTTGTAACTGCCCGGCGTCTCGCCGGCGGCCGGGATGATCATCAACTGCAAATCAGCCGCATTGAAGACGTGGGGCGCCAGGCTCAGGCTGTTGACCGTTGTCCCGTTCGCCTGGAATTCGTAGCTCCAGCCGGCCGGCAGAGAGACGCTCAAGCCATAAGTGTCGGTTATATTGCCCAGGTTGCTGACCGTCACGGTGAAGACAACCGGTGTTTGCGGCCCGCCGACGGCCGATGAAGGGGCCAGAGCCAAGCCAACAGCCCGGCTACCGGTCACTTCTAGCACGGCGCTGTCACTCTCGCCGGCACCCTCGTAGCTGGCCTGAATCGTGAAAGGGTGGGGACCATTGGCCGCAGCCGCGGCCTGGAGCGGCAACGCTACGCTGCTGCCGGTCGGCACAGTGACCGTCGGTGGCATGGTGACGTCCACCAGGCCGGAAGTAGTCAGGTCGTAGGTGTGGGCCACGGCCTCGTGGTTGGTGACGGTCAGGGTGTAGGTGACGGCCGTACCGGCCTCGGCCGTTTGTACGGCCGGGGTGATGGCCACGTCCAGCGCGTCCACGACGAGCAACGACGCCCCGGCCTGGTCTGTGCCCCCACTGCCGTTGACGGCGGTGACGACGACAGGCGCTTCGCCCAGGTCCGCGCCGGCCGGCACGGCGACGGCCAGCGGCACAGTGACCTGGCTACCAGCGGCCAGCGTGACCGTTGGGGGCAGGGTATACCAGCCGGCCGGCTGGCCAGAGACGGTCAGTGAGTAACTGTCCGCAGCAGCGGCCGGGTTCGATAGAACTACGTCATAAACGGCCGTGCCGCCGGCCCCGACCGTTTGCGATAGGGGAGTTACAGTGACGATGTGAGCGGCGCTGGCGTAGAGCGGCGGCAGGACCAGCCGGTTGGTCCCGCTGGGCAGAGTGTAGAGAACTTCGGTTCCTTCGGCCACCAGGCGGGCCTCGCCCGGCCGCAGGCCGGCCAACTCGCTGGCAAAGGTCCGGGTGACGACCGTGTCGGCCCAGGTCTGGGTGTAGTCCCAGCCGTAAAGCGGGTCGGCGGCCACCGTTGGCGAGACGGAGAAAGTCCCGGTCAACACGGCCACGTTGGTCAGACCGACAGTGTGGGTCAAGGTCACGTCGTAGACCGGCAGGGCGACGCTATCCGGCCACTGGGTACGGTAGGTATTGTGCGTTTCCCAACTGTTGAGTTCGCTGAAGGGCACGCTGAGGTCATCATTGATGTTGGTAATATGGTAGTTGTACTGGTTCCACAGAGACCGCGCTTCACCCCAGACGCCATCATACCCAAACACTCGTATACCACCCAGCGCCGAGGCCACCACCTCTGCATAGCCATCGAGGTCTACATCGGCAATCAGCGGGTAATCCGTACCGGTCAGGGAGTAGACCAGTGGCTCGTTGAACAAAACCGAACCATCGGCGCCGTTAAAGATGGTAAAGCCATCTTCCTTTCCGTTCCAGGCCACTTCATAAATGCCGTCGCCATTGAGATCGAGAACAGAAGAGGCGTTGGCTGAGGTGGAGTCGTAGGCGGCCGTTTCCCAAAGAATGGAGCCGTCGGCGTTGAGGGTGTAGATCCGGCCGGTCCCAATGCCATCGTCGTAACGCATTGAAACGACGATCTCGACCTCGCCATCTCCATCGGTATCGGCAATAGAGACGCCGCCGGGGTTGCCGGGGTCCAGAACCGTAGACCAGACCACGCTGCCGTCGGCATCCAGAACCGTCATCCGGCCGTTGCTGGAAACGGCGATCTCCGGCCCGTCGTCCCCGCCCGGCTGCTGGCCGTCAATGTCGGCTACCGCCGCCGAGCCAAACATCCCGGCCAGCGTCGTGGACATGGTCACGCTCCATTCAAGCGTTGGGCTGCCGTAATTGTAGTCATAGAGATAAACGGTATCATCCCAGGCAGAGAGGAAGATGTCCAACTGCCCGTCGCCCGTTATGTCGGCCAGGACCGGCGGCAGCGCTTCTTCAAGCAAGGTCGTTTCCCAAATTTTGTCCCCGTCATGCTCATAGATATAGACGTTCTTACCGATGTTAATCACAATTTCCGGCGAGGGCTCGAGGTCTAGATTGGCGATGGCCGGTGAGGCCATTACCTCAAAAGCCGGAACGGTATCGGTCACCCAGTAAGTCGTCCCGTCGCCATACAGGGCATACAGTTCATCACCGGCATTCACGACGATTTCTGAACCCGGTTGCCCGTCCAGATCGGCCAGGGCGGGCGCGCCCAACCAGGTGCGGAAAACCCCACCGCCGAAGGGAATGCTCCACAGAATGGGATCGCCACCGCCGGTGTCCTGGCCATCGCCCCGGTAGACAAAGAGGGTGCCAAAGTTAGCCACATCGTCGGCCGTCACCACGATTTCTACAGTGCCGTCGCCGGTTACGTCGCCAGCAGCCATCCCGGCCGCAATGCCAACCGTGCCAAAGAAAGGCGCGCCGTTGCCGGCGGGGCTGTTATCATACCACTCGACCAGCGGCTGGAAGGCGGCCAAACTGGACGGGTTAGAGGCAAAAGCGTCCACCCGGAAATTGAGTCCGTTGTGAATACGGACCTCGTGGGGACCTGGCCCAAAGCCGGTGTAATGGAAGGCCAGCGGTTGTTCGGTGAAGTCGTACTCCAGGCTGACCGTATCCACCAGCTCGCCATCTACGTAGACGAGGGCCGAGCCGCCGGATTGGCGGCTGAAAGCCAGGTAGGTGAAGGAATCACCGACGAAGCTGTACCAGAGGTTGGCATTGACATTGAGCAGGCTGCCGGTGACATAGTCGCCCTGGTGGGCGTTGCTGTTATTGACATCCACGATGGAACTGCTGTAATGAAGCCGGTAGTTGTCCTCGGCACGGCGAACATTTGTATAGTCATCATCCATTACCTGACCATCCCACACGTCCAGGTAATCGAAGTAGACCGTGCCGGCCACAACGACGATGGAGATGGTGTGTGTGCCGGTAATCAGCCCGCCGAAGGAGAAGGAGGCCATATCTTCGCTGGCGTTGTTGTCCAGATCGAAGATGCCCTGGCTAAGGCCATCAATGAAGATTTCCGCCTGACCGGTCTGATTGCGGGCGCGGAAGCCAGCGTTGACCCACCGGCCGTCGAAGGTGAGGCTGACGGCATGGCCGGCGGTGCTGGAGGATACATGCCGGCTACCGCTGGTCTGAGGTTGGTTAGTGATACTGTTCCACGACTGCGGCCGGTGGACGAAATCGTAGCCATCATAGCGCAGGTCAGGATGGTCCTCCTCGTAGCGGACGACGCCGGTGTAGACAGGCGTCTGGTAGAAGGGTGGCGTGCCGGGTGTGAGGAAAGCGTCCACGTTCGGCTCGGCCTGGTAATGGCGGATCACGATCAGGTGAGGCCCAGACCCCAGGCCATCGAAGGAAAAGGTGCGGCTGATGGGTGTGCTGCTGTAGAGGTTGAATACCCCCTGCCAGGCCCCGTCTATGGCGATACCGATCCGGTCGCCGCTGCTGTTGGCCAGCCCCAGGAAGGTGATGGAGTCGCCGGTAAACGGGAACCAGACCGTCCCATTATTGCTGAAGAAGTCGTCGCTGAGGTAGGCCCCGCCGCTGGCCGCCGGCTCGACAATGACTGCCCAGTCATCGTAGTTGTCGCTGCGCCAGACCAGATCGTGGTCTTCTTCGTAGACGCCGGCCGGTAGGGCCGTGCCGTCCCAGGTATCGAAGTAGTCCACTATCATCTGGTGGCCGGTGGCGTTGGGATGCTGCGCACCCAGGATGGTGGCCGAGATGGTGTGGTTGGTGTCCGGCAGGCCGCCGAAGGCAAAGCTGGTCACGTCGCCGTCGCGAGTATAGAGGTCTACTACGCCCTGGCTGGCCCCGTCAATGAAGAGTTCCACCTGGCCGCTCTGCGGGCCGGTGAGGAAGCCAGCCTGCACCCAGGTGCCGCTGAAGTAGAAACTAACCCAGTCGCCGGTTGCGCCGGAGATAATGTACTGGCCGTCGCTGGCATAGCTTGCGTCGTCGGTCCGGTTCCAGCTAGAAGCGGTCATGGTGTAGGGCAGGCCGTTGTAGCGGATAGCCGGGTCATCTTCCTCGGTCCGGGTGAAGAGCAGTGGCGCCGGCGGTGGCGTCGGCGAGCCGACGGCCGGGGTGACAAAAGCATCTACGTTCGGCTCGTTGCGGTAACGGCGCACTTGAAGAACGTGGACTCCAGGTCCCAGGTTGTCAAAGGAGTAGGTGACGGTTGGGCTGGTGGTAGTGTAGAGGTCGTAATAGTCCTGGAACTGGCCGTCAATGCGGATGATTACTTCGTCGGAGCGGAAATAGTCAAGGGCCTCAAAGGTGATAGAGTCGCCAGTGAAGGGGAACCAGGCCGTTGCATTGGCGCTGACAGTTTCTTCCATGTAAGAGCCACCGCTGGCACTGGCGTTGACCACGTCTATCCAGCCGGTGCTGCGCAAGACCCGACTGTCGTCCTGCTCAACACGGCCGGTGGCCAGCGCCGCCCCATCCCACACGTCCACGTAGTCTAGGCGGACGTTATCACCGCTGGCCAGGGGGTTGGCCGACCCTAGAACGGTAATAGAAATGGTATGCGTCCCGGTGACCAGGCCGCCATAGCTGAAGCTGATGGCGTCAGCCTCGTTGCGATACAAGTCTACCACACCCTGGCTCACGCCGTCTATAAAGATTTCGGCCAAGCCGCTGTTGCTCTCGCCCGAGAAGCCGGCGCTGACCCAGACGCCGTTAAAGGTCAGGCTAACGGTATCCCCGGCCGTGCCCGAGCCAATGTACTGCCCTGCGCTGGCCCAACCGGCGACCAGGAGATTGTCAATGCTGCGGCTCCAGCTCTGGGTGGTGATGGTATAGGGCAGGCCGTTATAGAGCAGCGCCGGGTGGTCTTCCTCGAAGCGGGTGAAGCCGGCCGGAACCGGCGGCGTGTAGAACGGCGGCACGCCTGGGGTGATAAAGGCGTCCACGGTGGTGTCGCCCCGGTAGCTGCTGATTTGCAAGACGTGTGGCCCGGCGACCAGGCCGGTGAAGGAAAGGGTGCGGGTAATAGTCGCCAGGCTGTAGAGCTTGAGTGTGGCCTGGTAACGGCCGTCCAGGTAGATCTGGGTCTGGCCGCCGTTGGTGGAGGCAATGGCCTGGTAGGTGACGGAGTCGCCGGTGAAGATGAACCAGGCCGTCGCCCCGCCATGAACGTAAGAGCCGCCGCTGGCGACAGGATTGTTGACGTTGGTCCAGCCGGTGCCAAGGAAGACGCGGGGATCGTTCTGCTCAAACGTACCGTCGGCCAGCGCCGTGCCGTCCCACACATCTATGTAGTCCAGGTAGACATAGTCGTTGCTGGCGTTGGGGTTGGCCACGCCCAGGACGGTGACCGAGAGGGTATGAGTGCCGGTGACAAAAGCACTATACTGGAAGCTGAGTGATGTTTCTTCACGGCGATAGAGGTCAATTACCCCCTGGCTGGCGCCGTCAATAAAAACCTCAGCCTGGCCACCAGTCGGGCTGGCTATGAAGCCCAGGTTGACCCAGGCCCCGGTGAAGGTGTAAGTGGCCGTGTCGCCGGGATTGCCGGCCCGGGACACGGTGCCGCCGCTGGCCCGGCTGCTGCCGACAGTAGTCCACGTGCCCACGTAGCTGAAGCCGGGGTTATTTTGCTCCGCGCGGGTAAGGCCGGCCACGGCCAGAGAGGGGGAGAGGGAGGGCGGCGCATCTGGACGCTCGGGGGCAGGGGGGCGAGAGGGGGAGACGGTGTTGTCGGCCGGTTGTTCTGGTTGTGGCGAGTTAATAACCGATGACTCCTCTGGTAATTCCTCTGCTTCCACTACCTGCAGGTCGGCCGGCGGCCAGAGAGGGGCAACGTTGTCGGGCGGGGGGATGGGGCTGCCCAGGATTTCGGTGGTGATAATGGTCGTGACGGTAACCGTTCCCGGCGCGACGAGGGTGGGGGTGACGGCGTGGCTGACGCCCAGCGCCTGGCCGACGGCGAAGTAGCCAAAGCCGCTGCCTTCGGGGATGAGAGCTTCGGCCGCGTCCAGCAATTCCACCGTCACCGTATAAACACCCTCGGCCCAGCCGGAGGTGTTGACCGTGGCCAGCTCGTAGGTGTGCGGCGAGCCGACCAGGACGGTCAGGGGCAGGTCGGCGGTATAGCTGACCCCACCGCCAGGGGCCAGGATGGTTGTCCGGGCGGTGGCCGGCCGGGCGACGTTGGCCACGTTGGCCACGTCTACGCTGAGCGTGGTCGAGCTGACGCCTGTTTCCACGAAGGCCGGATCGGCGGTGACGGCCGTGACCTGGACGAATTTGTCTACCACGTTCAGCCCGGCCGTGGCGCTGTCGCTGATGCCGGACAGGCTGACGCCCGGCCCAACGGCCACCACCTCGGCCGCCAACTGGTAGAGGCCCAGGGCGACGGCGCTGGCCGGATAGTCGAAAGTGGCCGTGGCGGCGGGGGTCAGGGTGGTGGTAAAGGTGTTCGTGCCGGCCGGCAGTTCCACGGTCACGGCGTAGGTTGTCGTCACCGTGCCTTCGTTCTCGACCGATAGCGCGTAGGTGACCGGCTGGCCGGGCAGCCCGGCGTCGTAAGTGGGCGTCCAGCGGGCATCCGGCTGGTGCTGGCTGATGGCGCAGACTTCAGCCTCCAGGTCGCCGGCAGCGACACCGATGGCGGCCAGGTCGGCTTCAATGTCGCCGTTGCTGGTGTGGCCGGCCAGGTCGCCAGCAATGGTCTGCAAGGTGCTGTCGGCCGTGATCAAGGGAGAAGCGCTATTCGCATAGAGAACGATGCCTTCTAGAGCATCCACGACCTCGTCCCGGAAAGCCAGGAAGCAGCTCCCGGCGGCGCAGGAGAGTTCCAGATCGGTCATGGCCAGGGCCAGCGTCTCCAGGGCGGCCGAGAGGCCGGGCTCGTTGAGCGGGCAGGCGGTGGCGGCCTGGTTGGCGGCCTGGAAGACGGCTCCGGTGTTGGGGCTGACGAGCTGGATGGTGGCGTAAGTGACCGGCTGGTAGCCGCCGGCCGCGCTTTGGACAGCAACCAGGTAACTCTGGCCGGCAGTAGCGCCGGTCGTATCTACCGTAATGCCTTGCGTGGCCGATGCGCCAACGGCCAGCCCTGGCGTGGTGAAAGTGGCCGGCGTCGCCGGCAGGGTAGCGGTGATGGCGCCATTTTGGGCATAGATGTTGTTCTGGACTGTGACCGTTACCGGGAAGCCGCCCGTACTGGCATCGCCGACGTTGGTCACTGTCAGGTCGAAGGGCACGGCCGCACCCGGCTCGGCGTAATGCACGCCCGGTGCAGCGACCAGGTAGGGGAACGATATGCCAGGCATGGTGAAGACGAGGTTGTCGCTCTGGGTCAGGCTGGGGTTGTTGGTGGCGGTGACGGTGACGTTAAACGGGTAGTTGCTGCCAGGTGATGGCAGGGCCGGCGGGGGCGGGGCAACGTAGAAACCGATAAGCCCGGTTTCACCGGCCGCCAGCGCCACCGTCGTGTCCGTCTGCCCTTCAGCCCCGCTCAGCACCAGCCAGCCGGCCGGTAAGCCGGCCACTTCAATCTCAAAGGGGTGGGAAATGGTAGAGGTATTGGTGACGACGACGGTATAAGCCGCACCGGGCACTTCTGCCTGGCCGTCGTTTACCTGGCCGTAGCGTTCGATGCCCCGGCCGAGAAAATCATTGCTATTCGTATTGAGAATTTCACCCATTGGGACGGTGATAGCGCCATCTTCGCTGGCGGCCATCAGCATCCCTTCGACGGCCGTCACGGTGACTGTATGAACGGCCGAGGCAAAGAGGTCAGGGTAGTCGCTCGACTGAATGGTTACCAGCAGGGAATAATCTCCGGGCGTAGCGCCCACAGATGGTACGGCCGTCGTCTGTCCACTGCTATCTACCGTCGCTAACCAGCCGTCAGGCGCTTCGACTGTTATGGTATAGGCAGCGCTAAAGTTGGCTTCGACCTCAGCGTCAAATACAACAGCCGTATTGGGGTCGGTCGTGCTTGTCGCCGGAGAGAGGGCCAGGGTGAAGAAATCGGCCGGGCCGCTGAACGTCACCTGGTCCGTCTCGGCTGTCGCTTCGGCCACCGTTATCAGGCCCGTATAGCCGCCCACGGCCACGCCGTTGCTGACATCCACCGGCTGGCCGTTAGCCTGGAAAGTGCCCGACGCCGGACCTAACATCAGGCCGCCATTCTGGCTTTGCAGAGCAGCCGTGGCCGCAAAGTTGGGCGCGCCGGCCGGGCCACTGCCGTTCAGGGTGGTGGTTCCATTGACTACCAGGTACAGGGAGCCGGCGTAGGTATTACTGCCGACAATCACCGTTGCCGCTTCTAAGGTGACCGTATAAGGCTGGGCAGCGGTTACATCGGCCGTGTAACTCTGCCAGTTATTAGCGGTCCCCAGTCCTGGCGAGGCGGCGGCATAAAAACCGGCGCGGCCGCTGCCGGAGATGCTGATCATCACATTATTGCCCTCAACAACGGCCGGCTGCGGAGAAGTGGCGGTGGCTGCGCCGGTACTCAACAGCGTTCCGTCACTAGCGTAAAGAGAGGTATTGGTTGCTGCCAGGTCATCAAAGCTGAAGGCGTGAGCAGCCGAACTGCTCCAATCTAAATCGTCAAGCCCGTTAAAGGCCGCCATGCCGGTCGAGGCATTGACGTTTAAATTTGCACCGACTACTGTCGCCGGAAAGTTGATCACATGGGCATCAATTGGCAAAGGTTCCCCGGTTGGGTCAGCGCTTAACCAGGAGGCCGGCAGCGGGGTTTGGGGCGCAGCCAGCGCAGCGGCAATCTTCACTGAATCAGCAAGCGTGTTGATTTGCTGGCATGGCGCTCCAGCCTGAGCGTCGCACTGAGCCAGAGCGCGGTACTCCGCTTCGGCCACGGCCTGGATGACCTTGTTCATGATGACCGGATCAACCGGCTCGGCCAGCGCACGATTATCCGGGGTAAAGCTGCCGGCGATCGTAATAATCAGGATCAGAAGCGTGGCGATGGTCGTCATCAAGGTAATAAGCGCTGTCCCTAATCCGATGAGCGCCGTAATGAAACCAAATCCGGCCGCGACAACACCAAGGATAGCTGCAATCAGGGTTAGATTTTCCGTAGCGCCCATTCGACGGCCGTCTTCAGAAACGAAGGAAGCATGACCGGTAGCATCAACTTCCAACCAGCCAATTGTTGGCTCTCCCTCAACCTCAACCATCTCCTGGGGAACAAAAACTGATGCCCCGTTTAAGACAGCAGCGGTTATCCTGGCTTTGGCCTCACCAGATATATTTAATGACTCCAGAACAGCCAGGTTTTCGAGTGTCACCAAAGCTATCTCAATATCGGCGTCAATAGCCGCCAGGAAGGTGGTTAAAGCTGAATGCGGGAGGCCGCCAAATAGCTCTTCCAACATCTGGTATTCAATGATTTTGTCGCCGATGGTGCGGACCATGTTGGCCGCAAAGAGCGCATCCTCTGACTGTCCGGGATAGGCCAAGGCTCGTTCATCAATGTTGAGAAGTTCGAATGAAGTAGAAACCGTCGTGGAAATAGCTGTCTGTGACATCAATATCAGCTTCGGCCGGGCCGGGTATGACTTTACCAGCAGCCTCTCGTTGTCATAATTGCGAGCGGGGGCCGTTGAACGGGCCTGAAACAACAACCCTATCGTGTCGAGACCTGCTAACTGAGCCGATATAAAGGCAGGCATGTGCTCTTCACTAAATTGGGTGAATGCAGCCTGGTCGCCGGGTTCGACCATTAATAAGGCTTCATAAGCATCTACGACCTGGGGTGTGAGTTCGTTAATTCTGCCGACCCGCTGATTTACGCGCTGGATGGGAATTCGAGTGTGGGGAACAACCTGCAGGACCATTGCCTCGAGTTCAGTGAAGAGCGGGTCCTCCGGTTCGCCCCGTTCAATTGAACTATTGACGACGCCTGTGGGTTGGCGCACTTCTGGCCCAAGCAAATCCTTTAACACTCGCTCATGACTTTCCGTTTCGCCATTAGGCGCCCTGGATTCAACAATTAACCAGACGCCGGTTGCAAAGCTGCTGCCAAAGGGGAAATTAGTCAATATATCCTGGTAAGTCTCGCCCTGGATAAATTCCTCGAACTCGCCGATAGCGAAATAGGGGGTATAGGTGTGTTCATAATTGACAAATGTTAATCCTCCCTGGCCTGAAGATTGAACAAAATGGCTGAACATCACCGGCTTTCCGGCCAGGCTGGCGCTGTTGAAGGTAGCCGATAAAGGATAGGTGACGGCAAAGTCGCTTGGGAAGACATCAAAGGGCTCCATTTTCTCGACTTTTACTTGTAACGTTACCTTGTGCCGCAGGCTGTCCGGCACTTCTGCCCAGGTTTCATCAACGGTGGTGAAGGCATCGCCGGGTTGGGCAGCTGCGAAAGTCGGATCGAGGTCTATCCAAACACCGCCAATATAGGCCTGAACCCACCAGTGGTCCTGGGTTTCGGATAGAAGGTCGGGATCGTTGGCGGGATCGGCCGTTTCTGCCCCGGCCGCAATCTGGCCCACAACGTGGGCCGGTTTGGGGAACATAGACAAGATTAATTGCTGGGCCAGGGAGGTGTTTAATGTACCGCGCACATAGCGGGCCGGCGTGCCACCCGCCCGCAACATGGCAACCAGCAGGCTGGCCTGGTCCAGGGAGTTGCCGGCCTGGCTCCAGAGGGTGCCTCTCGTCCCGCGCAGGGAGCCTTCATAAGACTCGTAGCCAAATGCCCGTACAAATTCGAATAAGGCAATTGGGTCCATGCCCAAGTCGGACGCCTGTTTCAGCATTTCTTCATCATAAATATCGGCATCCGGTGTTTCCTGTAGATATTGGCCAAAACTATCAGGGGCCAGGACGGCCGGGACGGTGGATGCGGTAATCGCTCGCCCTTGCAGTTCAGCATAGACCACCGCCCCCATATCTAAGGGCGTGAAGCCAGCCACGACGCCAGGTACTTTGAGTTCAAGGCTGACTGTCACGCTGCCGGAAGGTGGAATATCACCTAAATTAAAGAGAAGATTGGAGCCTTCGGCGTCCGGTGGCGGGGAAGCGCCGAGATAGGTGGCGTTATTGGTTAAGACATCACTGATAACGACGTTGTGAAGGGTGTTTGGATCGGCCGTGTAATCGAAAGCATTCAGAATGGCTATCGTATCAGTAATTGTTGCCCCATCAGGTATATCCGGCGCCTGTGATGGAAGCTGGTTGTTGGTAGCGGTAAAGGTGACAATAAGCGTGTTGGAGATAGCAGCTCCGGGAACATAGGCTGATTGAACCCTGGATATCGAAATCGGGTTTGCCAGCGAACCTGGGTCATTCTGGCCGGCCCGATTGACGCCTGTATCCATTAACCAGCCCTGCGGCCGGCCGTCTGGTCCAAACGCTCCCAGGCCGGTTAGTTCGCCGGCTAAGTCGTAAGGTAAGGAAGTGGCGGCGGGTTCTGCCGGCGCAGCCAGCGCCACCCGCTGGCCGGTGGCCGGCCGGGGGAACAATTGGGCAATCAGGCCCAGGCTAATAATGACCGATAAGAACTGTCGGAAAAAGGATTTTGGACGCATGGCTTATCTCCGAGACGCCGGGCGCTTGACAAGCGCCCGGCGTCTTATGAACTCAGGAACCGCGAATGACGAGTGGCAGGAAAATGGTGGGGCCGGCCGGGGGTGGCGGGCCGGAGGTGGCTGCCCAGAAGCCGCCGGCCAGGGTGTAATCGCCGCCGGTGAGAGCGCCGGCGTCTGGCTGGCCGGCGGTGCTGTTCAGGGCGTAATCCCCGCCTAAAACAGGCCCGCCGCCGCCGTCCACCGTCCACCAGTTGAGGGTGTAGCCACCTTCGGCCAGGGCCAGGCCGCCGGCCGCCAGGAGCAAGAGGAAAAGAAGGGTTATGACGAACCACGTCTTCGCTTTCATCGTCCACCTTCCATTACGGGCAGGCGGTGAAGCCGCCGGCGTTCTGATAATTTTCGTCGTAAGAGGCGATGCAGGTCACTGTGCCTGCTCCGGCTATACTCACGGCGCCGTCCACCAGGCTGGCGCCGATCCTGGTCTCGTTGGCCGCCGTTCCGCCGATGGAAATAGCATTGGGGCTACCGGTGATCTTCGAGCTATCCAGGTGAATGACGCTGGCCGTGGCACTGCTAAGGCCATAAGCGCCGGTGCCGCTGGACACGACCGTGAGGCCGGTGGCAGTCACAGCGCCGCCAGCGTTGGCATACAGGCCATAAACGTTGCTGCCTGACCCGACCTCTACCAACCCGCCGGATAGCGTAATCGGCGTTCCGGCACCCGAGGCCATCACGCCAACGGTCAGGCCGGTACTGTTATTGTGGACAGAAATGAGCGTATTGGTGGCGGTGAGGATGGCTGTCAGGCCGGTGGCCGCCGTGTTGTGCAAACCGTAGACGCCGCCGGTCGTGGTCGTCGCGCTGACGACAATGGTCACATCGTTGATAAGCAGTTCGTTACGGCCGGTTATTAACGTGTTTTGAGAAATGCCATAATTCGAGCCGGTGGTACTGAGCGCTTCCACCTCGACCGTGACGTCATCCAGACGAGTGAACATGCCGTTACCGGAGACGGTAATCGCGCGATTGCTGTTGGTGGCCCCCCAAACGCGGGTGGTGACGTGTTGGGTGCGGAAGTTATCGGCGCTATTGATATAAATGGCGATGGCATAAGCGGCGCCACCGCTGTTCTCGACCGTCAGGGAACGGAGCGCGCTGTTGGCCGCCGCCTCAATGGTGGCGTCTACCGACGTAGCAAAGCCCGTCTGGGTGATCCGGGTTAACTCTTCACCTGCGCCGGCCACGTCCACGTAGGGCTCCATGATAACCGTCTCGGTGTAGACGCCCGGCGCGACCCAGACCAGGTAGGGGTTGTCCTCGCCGGCGTCGCTGATGCTGTCCAGGGCATCCTGAATGGTGGTAAAGTCTCCACCAGACTTGGCCACGACAACGACGTTGGCGTACTGGCTACCGTTGTCATCGGCGCAGGCCCAGGTGGTGGTGTTCCACTCGGGAATTTGCCCGTTGCCGCAGCCCTGGGGCAGGCGGTAGGCTAGAGTAATGCTAAACTGGCCGCCAGACAGGGTCAGCCCAACGCCGGCGGCGTACGTCGTGTCGTTGTCTATACCGTCGGCAAAGCCGGCCGGAACGCCGACCAGGCCGCCCCAAGGAGCAACGGCGGCGCGAGCAGCGAAGTGGGCGTTGGGCGCGCCAGTGAGTTCCTGGCGAGGGCTCAGGGTGGTGTAGCCGCCGCTGCCGGCCGGGCAGCGAACGGCAATTTGTAGCCAGCGGGCCTCGCCAAGAAAGGCATTGTTGCCAAACTGGTTGGCATCGTTGACTTGTACGGTGAAGCGGCCGTCCGCCACTGTCACGCTGGCGACGGTCTGGGTGCTCCCCAACTGGCCGCCGGCGCTGGGATCGTCCCACAGGCTAAACTGGAGATCACAGGTGTCGTTCACCGACCCGTTGCTGTCGGCCAATTCGCCCTGGTAAGTAAAGGCTGTGCCTAACGGCGTGCCGCCGGCCGCCTGTCCGGCCGGCGCGGTCAGGGCCAGGGCGGCCGTAAAGCCGAGCAGGCTGGCCAGCAAAACCAACGGAACCAAAGCGACTAAAACCAATACAGGACGTTTCATCGTTATCTGCTCCTTTTTGTAGCGTGCTACTTCGCCTGCGCCTCGCCGCTGCCCGGCCCCTCTACGGCTCTGTCCTCCATCGCTTTGTCGTCGAGGAACCGGTATAGTTGCTCCATCGAGGAGAAGCCGAAAGATTCGCCGGTGTGCGGATCTTCTAACGTGGCCCGCCAGGGTGAATGGTCGTCGTCACGCCAGAAGCGCAGCAGGTACGAATAGTAATTAAACGTTTTGTTCACGGGCACACTCCTTTTCCCACTCCTGGCCAGCAGTGTACAAAGTAAACGATCACAAAACGATCAGGGTAGCCTCCCGGAGGTTGGCGATTGCGCTGGGCGGCCCGGCGACCATCGCTTGAACCTCCGGGAGGCTGAGCTAGAATAAGGATGTGGCTACGCGACTGACCATTTATCTCTTGGGTGGGGTGAGCTTCTCGCTGGACGGCCGGCCGCTGGCCGGTTTCGGCTCGCGCACGGCCGAAGCTGTGCTCATCTACCTGGCCAGCCACCCCCAGCCGTTGCCCCGCTCTCTGCTGGCCGACTTCTTCTGGGACGAACGAGATGAGCCGCACGCCCTGGCCAACCTGCGAGCCGTCCTGTCCTTACTGCGCAAGGAGGTGGCCGATTACCTGGTGGTGACCCGAGACACGGTGGCCTTCAACCACGCCGCCGATTACTGGCTGGATACGGCTGAATTCGAGCGGCGGCTGGCCCCGCTGGCCCGCTCGCTGCCTGCGCCGGGTGATGAAGCGATGGCCGGTGAGTTAGAGGCCGCCCTCAACCTGTACCGGGGCGACTTCCTGGCCGGCTTTCACCTCAACGAATCGCGCGGCTTTGAGGAATGGGCGGCGCTGGCACGGGAGCGGCTGCGCCGGCTGGCTGGCAGTGGCTGGCAGTGGCTGGTAGACCATTACCTGGCCAGTGGGCAATACGCGGCCGGCATTGCCTGCGGCGAACGGCTGCTGGCGTTGGACCCCTACGACGAGGGAGTGCAACGGCAGATGATGTGGCTGCTGGCCCGCAGCGGGCAGCGACACGCCGCCCTGCAACAATACCAGGCGCTGCGCCGCCTACTGTCCGAAGAGCTAGACGTGGAACCCGCCCCGGCGACGACGGCCGTCTACGAACGCATTCGCGCCCTGGCCATGCCGCCGCCACGCCACCTGCCCGCTGAACCAACGCCCTTTGTTGGCCGGCAGCGAGAGCTGGCCGAAGTAGAGCGATTACTGGCCCGGCCGGGTTGCCGGCTACTGACCATCCTGGGGCCTGGCGGTATCGGCAAGACGCGGCTGGCCCTGGAGGTAGCCCGGCGCATCACTGAGCGGCGGCTGGGGCAATTCCTGGACGGCGTTTATTTCGTCTCCCTGGCCCGGCTGCCGTCGGCCGACTTTTTAACAACCTCCCTGGCCGAGACCCTGGACTTTGTCTTCCAGGGCGCGGAACCGTCGCAAAAGCAATTACTGGATAGCCTGCACAAGCGCGAGTTGCTGCTGGTGCTAGACAACTTTGAGCATCTTATCAACGAACAGAGCCTGGATTGGCTGGTCGGCATTCTGACTCAGGCCCCCGGCGTGAAAATTGTGCTGACCTCGCGCGAGCGGCTGCGGCTGGTCGAAGAGCACGTTTATGACCTGCAAGGGATGAGATACCCCACCTCAGACAGTAGTGGCGAAGCCGGCAACTACAGCGCGGTCCAGTTATTCTTGCAGCAGGCAGCCCACGTCCGGCCGGATTTCTCGCCAACAGACGAAGATCTGGCGGCCATTATTCGCCTGTGCCAGTTGACGCAAGGAATGCCATTGGGCATTGAGCTGGCGGCCTCGGGCGTCCGCTACGCTTCTTGCGCCGAAATTCTCCACCAGCTCCAGGGGCGACTGGACCTGGCCTTTGGCTCCTGGCGCAACCGTCCAGAGCGCCACCAGAGCTTGCAGGCTGTTTTTGAGTATTCCTGGCTGCTGCTGGCGGCCGGGGAGCAGGCCATGGCCCGGCGTTTGGCGGTCTTTCAAGGACCATTTGATGTGGCCGCCGCCGCGGCTGTCACCAGGGGGACGCCGGCCCAGGTCGCCCTCCTTTACGACAAATCGTTTTTACAGCGGGCTGACGCCGACCGTTTTGACCTGCATCCGCTGCTGCGCCAGTTCCTGGCCGAAAAGCTGGCCCAGGCGCCGGCCGAGCGAGACGAGGCCCGGTTGCGTCATGCCGATTATTACCAACAACTGCTGGCTTCGGCCGCCGGCCAGGGCAATATGGAGCGTTATTACCATTCTCTGAAATCAGCACTGGACAGCAATATTGACAACGTCATTGCCGCCACCGTATGGCTGGCCGAACGACACGACTTTAGCGAGCGGCGGCTGGTGACCCTGGTCGAGCGACTCAATTTTTACTTCCTGCGCCACCATCGCCACGAGAAGTGGAAAGTGGTCTTCCACCAGATTATCCAGGCGCTGCAGGCCAATGGCGACAACAGCTACGAGGAGCGGTGGTTGATCGGCCACCTGGCGGCCCGTATGGCCTACGCCGACATTTACCTGGGCGCTTACCAGCGGGCCCGCCAGCGGCTGGAAGCTATCTTGCCGGAAGCCTACGAGCTGGAAAATGGCGCTCTCATCTGCGCCTGCCTGCGCTGGCTGGGCCTGATTGCGCTATACGAGGCTGATTTTGGCGCAGCCTTCAGTCAGGTGGAAGCAGCGATTGAAGCTGTCTCCGCCTATGACCCGCAGTACCGCTTTGTGGCTTACGAGCTTCTGGGCCAGATTGCCCTGGCGGCCGGCCAACTGGCGCGGACCAGGCAGGTAGTTGAGCAGCGTTACACCCTGGCCCTGGAGATGGAATCCTACGACGAGTATGCTCCCCGCTACGAGTTGGCGGTCGGGGCCATCGTCCACCGCCAGGGGCAGTTAGTCGAAGCCCAGGAGCGATTGCAAAAAGCTATGGCGCTGGCGCGGATCAATAACCAGCCGGCCGAAATCATCGCTTGCCTGGAGCGGTTGGGGCAGGTAACGGCCGACCTGGGAGATTACGAGGCCGCCGGCCGGCTGCTGGCCGAGGCCGAGGAAATGGCCGAGGCCTTGAAGGATAATACCCTGTCGGCCCTGGTTGCCCGGACCCGGGGCTGGTGGGCCGAGTGCCAGGAGCAACCGGGAGAGGCCCGGCGATGTTACGAAGAGAGCCTGGCCTTATGGCTAAAGCGGGATAATCAACCGGAGTTGCCTGTAGCCCAGGCCCACCTGGGACGGATCTGCGCCCGGCTGGGCGACCTGGCCACGGCCGAAAGGCATCTCCAGCGCGCCCTGGAAACGCTGGACGAATGGGCCGGCCGGGGCTGGCCCAACCCCGGTGGCCGGGCGCTGGCGCTGCTGGGGCTGGGCGTGCTGCGCCGGGCCCAGGGTGACCTGGTGGCCGCCCGGCAGGCGTTCGAGGAGGCCTGGGGGACGGCCGAGTCGGCCGGGGAACTGTATTTTGGCCTGCAGGCGGCCGTGGAACTGGCGCTGTTGCTGGCCGAGGTGGACGAAGTGGCCGAAGCCGTTATCCTGGTCACCTTCGTCCGGCAGCATGAGGCGACAACGGCGCACGACCGGGCGCGGCTGGAGAAAACCGTGGCTTTGTAACATCTCTTGCAGGCACAAGCTCTTGATTTTCAACGGCTATTCGTTTTATACTATTAGCCGGACGTTATCCCCAGCATTTCTGAAAGTCACCTTCAATTCAGCATCAGCGACCCTGTAAACTTTACTTTCTAATTGTAGTTGTAGCGGTAATCCCCAGGGAGTATTTCATGAGCCAAATACGTGTCTCCCTTTTTGGTAAGTTTTGCGTTGAATGCGATGGCCAACCTATCCCAGGATTTGACGCGAATAAAGTCCAGGAACTGTTTTGCTACATCCTTCTTCACCGCCATCCTCACCATCGCGAAATACTGGCCAGTCTCTTATGGAGTGACGCCAGTACCTACCACTCGCGAAGATACCTCAGTAAAGCATTGTGGCAACTGCAGGCGGCGCTGGAGACGCGAGATGAGGCTCACAGGGGGCCTACTCTATGGGTAGAGGCAGATTGGATTGGCTTAAATCCAGAAGCTGAACTCTGGCTAGATGTGGCCAAATTTGAAGGAGCGTTTGCCCAAGTCCAAGGCGTACGGGGGGCTATGCTCGACAGGCAACAAGCGGACCTGCTGGAAGAGGCTACGGAACTGTACCGGGGAGAGCTATTAGAAGGTTGGTACCAGGACTGGTGCCTTTTTGAGCGCGAGCGATTCCAGTACATGTTTTTAGGCATGTTGGATAAGCTCATGGGCTACTGTGAGGGCCTGCGGGCGTATGAAGAAGGGATAGCCTACGGCATGCAGATTTTGCGCCGCGACCAGGCCCGCGAACACACCCATCGGCGGTTGATGCGCCTGCACTTCCTTTCAGGGAACCGCACCGAGGCCCTACGGCAGTTCCACCGGTGCGCGGCCATTTTGATGGATGAGTTGGGTGTCCAGCCGGCCGATGAGACGCACCAGCTTTACCAGCAAATCCAGGAGAACCGTCTGGATTTATCGCCATCTCAGGTTAGGGGAGCCGGACCCAACCCCTCGCGGTCGCTGCTTGCGCTTGATGGGCTGAAGGCCGTTCAGACGGAGTTGTTAAGCCTGCAAAGGCGGCTGCGGCAGGAGATTGAGCTGGTTGAACTGGTGCTAAAAGGCCGGCGTTAACCTCTTTCCGCTAAATTTCACCCGGATACACCCCAGGATACACCCAGGAAACGGGCCGAGATATACCGGCCCTTATACTATGACGCAACGTGGCTGGCGATGGCAACTACTCCGCACCCGACTGCTTGACGCGCCTCCGGCTCCTTTAAATCGTGGTGTCCACATGGATTTGTTCGAGGAAAAGAACCATTCCTTTATTCTCCGCATCTGGCGCGAAAACAGCGATGACAGTCCAAGGTGGCGAGCCGCGTGGCGCGGGCATATTAAGCATGTTCCCAGCGGCGAGCAGCGCTATCTGCAGAGCCTGGAGGAAATCCCATTATTCGTCGTGCCGTACCTGGAACAAATGGGCGTGCGCGTAGGTCTGTACTGGCGATTGAGGAGTTGGTGGAGGCAACGGAAATGGGCGCTCAAACGGCCGAAAATCAACCCGGGATGAGAGAACATGGCTGATTACCGGGCAGTCGCGGCGGTTTGCGAGGCTGTCATTTACCTGCTGCACAGCAATTACGCACCTGGCGACTTCAATAATGAACTGGAGTTTCGGGTCTATACGGCCGGCGACTTTGCCGACCCCATCGAATCCGGCGTATCGCTGTTCCTTTACCGTATCTTCGCCAATGGCAGCCATCGCATCCCCGCCGGCCGCCTGACCCCGGCCGGCCGCCGCCAGACGCAATTGCCGCTCGACCTGCACTTCCTCCTCACCGCCTGGGGCCGTAGCGCCTCGCTGCAACAGACCATCGCCGGCTGGATGATGCGCGTCATGGAGGACACCCCGATTTTGCCTGTGGGCTTGCTAGACCGGGTAATTCCTGGCGTTTTCAGCGCCAACGAGACGGTGGAAATCGCCCTGGCCGAGCTGGCTACAGAGGAGCTGCTCCACCTGTGGGAGACGCTGCCGCAGCAACGATACCAGCTTTCCCTTCCCTACGTGGCCCGTAACGTGCGCATTGAATCGGCGCAGTTGTTGGGCGCCGGCGAGCCGGTGCAAGAGCGAACTTTTGAGTATCAGAAAGCGAACAATGGCGCAACTTCTTGAAACAGTAACGACCGTCACCCTGCTGGGTATTCGCTTCTGGGACGCGGCCGAGGATAAACAGGTCAGTGACGGGCTACGCGTTACCGCCTGGCCGGAGACAGCCCCGGCGCTGGTCGTTGGGGCCTTTCATACGGCCTCGGGCAATTACGCCTTTCAGGGTCTGCCAGGGTTGGAGGCCCTGGAATATCCGGCCGGCAGTGAGGGTGGGGCGGTGGCCAGCCCGCCGGCGTCCCGGCCGTTTCTTGTCGAAGTTTACGACCAGCTCCATCGTTTTTTGCCCTGCCGCTTTCAGGTGACCCTACCCCTGCCCTACCCAGGGCTATACCGCCCGGCGCCGGGCAGCCCGCCAGACGACAACCCAGCCCGCTTCTATCTTTTCTCCGCGCCCACCCGCAGTACCGCCCCGGGGTTGGCCGCCGTACGCGGCTGCCTGGTGGAGCAGAACACCGACCGGCCGGCAGCTTATACCGTGCTGGAAATAGAGGTCAATGGCCGCAGATGGTATGGCCTGGCCGACGAGCGTGGCTGTGCAGCCGTGCTTTTTCCCTACCCCACCTTCATCACTCGCCTGGGTGCTTCGCCGCCCGGCCTGCCCCTGTCGCAGCAAATCTGGCCCCTTACGCTCCGCATCCGTTACAGCCCGTCGCTTGTTGCCGGGCTAGTCGCGGGCGAGTTACCAACACTGGGCCAGTTGCTTAACCAGCCCGAGGCCACCCTCTGGCCGAACGAAATCGGGCCGGACACAACCGCATTATCTCTGAATTTAACCTTTGCCCAGGAATTGGTTTTGCGCACCGGTAGCCAGCCCACACTCTGGGTTGGCCCCGGCGCATCTTAAGGAGGAAATACTATGCCCGAATATCTCGCTCCAGGCGTTTACATTGAGGAAGTCAGTTACCGCGCCAAAACCATTGAAGGGGTCAGCACGAGCACGGCCGGCTTTGTCGGTGCGGCCCGTTATGGCCCCGTTGCCGGCGAGCCCGAGCTGTTGACCAGCCTGGCCGATTACGAGCGCATCTACGGTGGGCTGGAGCCGCTGGTGTATGGCACGACGGCAATGACCAATTACCTGGCCCACGCTGTGCGCGCCTTCTTTGAGAACGGCGGCACCCGGCTCTACGTGGCCCGTGTCTACCGCCCCACCGGCACCGGCGACTACCCCGGCCACGCCCAGTGGCCTGAAACCGCTGGCGATGTCGCCCTGCGCGCTCGTTACCCCGGCGCGGCCGGCAACATGCTCGTCACCTTCACCTTCCGCGTTGGCCCAAACATTCTGGCCACCGACGCCGACGGAAACCCGGTGCTGCGTGGCGCGACCAATTACGACCTGGTCTGGGTCGCCGATATTGAAGCGCCCATCAGTCCGCCGCCAGGGGCAGGGACGTTGTACTGGCTGGAGCCGTACTTCGACGCCACTACCCGGCGTAACACCTTCCGGCTGCGGCGCAACGACGCCGACGACGCCGATACCTCCGACGCTCTGTACCTGGCCAGCCCGGGCGTGGGCGATGTGCGCGTCGTGACCGTCAATGTCACCGCCAGTCCACCGGGCCAGGACGGCCGGGAACAGACGTGGGAGAACCTCTCCTTCCATCCGGATCACCGCCAGGCCCTGACCCGTGTCTTCGCCGCCGAGCCACGCAGCCGCAACACCGCCCTCTACGTGCCGCTGGTGTTTGAGCCCTCCACGGCGTTGGGCAACGGCGTTACTATTGTCCAGGCTCTTCTCGACGAAGTTGCCATTTCCCCACCGGTTGATCCCCTGAACCCGGCCACCAGCGACGCCGACCGCACCTACCAGGCCCTACTGGCCGGTGGCGACGACGGCGAGCGGCCGGAAGCAGGCGATTT
Organism: Chloroflexota bacterium; assembly: GCA_022616275.1. Lineage (GTDB taxonomy): Bacteria > Chloroflexota > Anaerolineae > Promineifilales > Promineifilaceae. The sequence continues at coordinate 39,026 of JAKEFB010000181.1, read as the reverse complement.
TGAAGGCCAGGGAGACGACGACCCGCGGGAGAAGAGCGGTCTGAAGGCGTTTGAAAACATCGCCGACATCTCCATCGTCGCTGCCCCCGGCTCAACCTACGGCTACAACAACAGCTACCAGCCGCAGGCCCAGCAAATCACCAACCTGCTCATCTCTCACTGCGAACGGATGCGCTATCGCATCGCCGTCCTTGATTCGGCCGACGGCCAGGCCATCTCCGAGGTGCGCCAGTATCGCGGCCAGGTTGATTCCAAACACGCGGCGCTGTATTACCCCTGGGTCATGAGCCTCGACCCATTGACCGGCGAGGAAATCAACCTGCCGCCGAGCGGCTTCGTCGCCGGCATCTACGCCCGCAATGACGTGGAGAAAGGCGTCCACAAAGCGCCGGCCAACGAAGTGGTGCGCCTGGCCATCGGCTTTGAGGCCTTGCTCAACAAGGCCCAACAAGACGTTCTCAACCCCGAGGGCATCAACTGCTTCCGCTTCTTCGACGGCCGTGGCTATCGCTTGTGGGGTGCGCGCACCATCAGCTCCGACCCGGAGTGGAAGTACGTTAACCTGCGCCGTTACTTCGCCTACCTGGAGCGCTCCATTGAGTTGGGGACCCAGTGGGTGGTGTTTGAGAACAACGACCATCGCCTGTGGGCTAACGTGCGCCGGACCGTAGAAGATTTTCTCTTTAACGAGTGGAAGTCGGGTCGCCTCTTTGGCGAGAAGCCAGAGGAGGCCTATTTCGTCCGCTGCGACCGCTCGACGATGACCCAGAACGACCTGGACAACGGCCGGCTCATCTGCCTGGTTGGGGTGGCCCCGGTGCGGCCGGCCGAGTTTGTCATCTTCCGCATTGGCCAGTGGACGGCTGACCGGCGTAGTTAATGAAATGGGGTGCAGATCTTCACGATAAATAAAGTAACGTAGGAGGATCACCAATGGCAGAACTTCGCGAGCGACCCTACAGCCAGTTTAACTTCCTGGTAGATTTAGGCACTGGGGACACCGAAAGCCCTCAAGCTGGTTTCCAGGAGGTCAGCGGGCTAGGCATGGAGATTACGATTGCCGAGTACCGCAACGGCAACGAGAAGGATAACGCCGCACGCAAGATAACCGGGACCTACAAAGTACCCGACGTCACCCTCAAGCGGGGCGTGATTGGCGCGCTGGACCTGTACGAGTGGCTGGACCAGGTGCGCAGCGGGTCACAGAATGCCTTGCGGACCATCACCATCCAGCTTTTGAGCGAAGACCGGACGACGACGGCGATGGTCTGGAAGTTGACCAACGCCCGCCCAATGAAGTACACCGGTCCCGCGCTCAACGGCAAGGGGACCGACGTGGCCGTTGAGGAATTGGTGCTGGCCTGCGAGCGAATTGAGCTGGCCTAGTCCTTCATGATGGCCACGATCACCAACATCCGCCTCCCTGGGGTGTACTTCCTGCCTGCAGCGCGGCCGGCGGCCGTGGCGCTGCCGCCCCTGGACGTGGCAGCCTTCGTCGGCTTTGCCGAACGTGGCCCACTCCATGCGCCCGTGGCAGTGGAGGACATTGACGTGTACCGGGCCATTTTTGGCGGCGACCTGCCTCTGGCGCGCGAACGAGGCGAACAAACCATTTACGCCTGCCTGCCCACGGCCGTGCAAACCTTCTTCGCCAACGGCGGCCGGCGTTGTTACGTGGTACGGGTGGCCGGCGACGAGGCGACGGCTACCCGGCTGCGTTTGCCTGGCGTCGTCTCGCTGGACATCGCCGGGCTTGAGCCACGTCTGGCTCCAGCGTGGACTTCTTCGCCCGGGCGCTGGGGAGAACGGCTGCGGCTCGGCACGCGCCGGCAGGCGACACCCCTGCCGGCGGCCGTTTTTCAGATAACGGGCGATCGGGAACTGGCCTGGGAAACAGGCAGCGCCCCGCTGGCCCTCTGGCCCGGCGACCTGCTACGTTTATGGGTGGCCGGTCAGCAGTGGCTCTTCCCGATTACGACGGCGCCAGCCGCTGAGGCCCCGGCCGGAACCCGGCTGACTCTCCAGGCCGGGCAACTGTGGTCCTTGCTCACCGCTGCCGAACTCACCACACCGCTCCTGTTTACCCAGGTGGCGCGCCTTACGTTAGATGGCAACGAATCCCTGGCCGGCGAAGGGTATCTGGCGGCCGAAGCGGGCGAATTGGTCCTGCATTTGAGTGGCCCGGCCAGCACCGAGGCGGGAGATGTTTTATGGCTGCGGCCGGCGGCTGGTGACCCTGGGTACCTTTTCCCGGTCGAAGCCGCCCGGCCGGCCGGGCCGGCTGGTTCGCCACCAGAGCAAGTTATAAGAATTACGGCCGGGACCATGCTCTCATTGGCCAGCGACCAGATTTTCCCGGCCGCGTCCCCGCTGGCCGCGCCTGAGCGGGTAGACCGGCTACGCTTCGATTTGCACCTCTGGGACGGCACGGTGAAGCGCCCGGTGATCAATGAAATGGCCTTTAATGCCGGCCATCCTCGCTTCTGGGGCGAGACAATTTTGTGGGATTCCAGCAGCCTGCGACCGAACGCCCCGGCCGACCCGGAAGGCGCGCAGGCAGTTCGGGCGGCCGCAGCTTTCCGGGAGATGCAGGCCGAAGAACGCAGCGAACAGGCGGACACGATGCCCGATACCATCGCCCTGGCCGGGTTGCTGGCCCCCGTGAGCCAGATGGAGGCGCAGCGGGTCTATCTGCCGTTAGGCATGGCAACTATTTTAAGCGAGGATGCGTTAATCGCGCCGGCCGAGGCCGACGTGGGGCGGGACGGGCTGGCAGCCTTCACCGCTGCCCTGTTCCTGGATAGCGACCTGGCAGACAGTTCGAGCCGGACGCTATTGAGCCGGGCATTTGACAAATATTACGTCGCTCGCCACCGGCTGCGTGGCCTGCACAGCCTGCTCTTTACGGCCGAAGCAGCGCTGCTGGCCGTGCCCGATGCCATCCACCCCCAGTGGGCCGACGTCCCGTCCGTGCCAGCGGCGGGCGCTTTTTCCCTACCTGAGCCCCCACCGGCCGACGAGGCCACCTTTATCGCCTGCGACCGGCCGCCAGCAGTGAGCGCCGTTTCGCCGGCGGCCGGCGAAGTGACCGGCGGCGACCTGGTGGCCATTACCGGGGCTCGTTTCACCAGCGACCTGGACACGGTAGTAACCTTTGGGGCGCGGGCGGCCACGGCCGTCCACGTGCTGGGTCCAACGTTGCTGACCTGCGAAACGCCGGCCAGCCCAGCCGCCGGAGTGGTGGCAGTTGAGGTAACCAACCAGCACGGAACGGGGCGTAAAGCCGGGGCGTTCACCTATGTACGCCCGACGCTATCCCCTTTGCCCGAGTTCCCGTCGCTGGCCGATTTCGACCAGGCGACGTTGCTACGCATTCAGCAGGCAGTCATTCATTTTTGCCAGGCGCGGCGAGACGTGGTCGGCATCCTGACCTTGCCCCGTCACTTTGAGAAGCGGCACTGTATCGCCTGGCAGGAGGAGTTGCGCCAGGGGCTGGGATTGCCGCGTCGTCGCCGCCCCAGCCCCGACAACCAGGGAATTCTGGCCGACCTGAGTTATGCGGCCGTCTACCATCCCTGGCTCTTCATTAGCGACACCAGTGCGCCCGGCGGATTGCGAACTGTGCCCCCGGAGGGGGCCATTTGCGGCCTCATTGCCGCCCGCGAGCGGACACGCGGCGTCTGGGTCGCCCCGGCCAACCAGCCCATCCAGGGCCTGCTCGGCCTGGCGCCGGCCTTTTCAGAGGAAGATTGGGCCGACCTGTTCGACTTTCAATTCAACCTGGTACGGCGCGAGGCGCGTGATTTTCGGGTGATGAGCGCCCACACGCTCAGCGACGACTGGACGCTGCTGCAACTGTCGGTGCGGCGTCTATTGATTTTGCTGCGAAAAGCGGCCGTCGAGCGGGGCATGGATTTTGTCTTTGAAAACAACACGACGCGGCTGTGGGAAAGCGCTCGGCTGACGCTGGAGGCCATGCTGCAATTCATGTTCGAGCGTGGGGCATTTGCCGGCGCGACCGCCCGCCAGGCTTATCGCGTCGTCACCGGGGCCAGCGTCAACACCCGGCAGCGCATTGACCAGGGGCAATTTGTGGCCGAAATCCAGGTGGCCCCCTCCCAACCAATGGAGTTCATCACCGTTTTGCTGACCCGCTCCGGCGAAGGGACGCTACAGGTCACAGAAGTGGGATAAGTAACCACCAGGAAGAAAGAGATGGCTGACGGGACCCTATTTACAGCTTTTCGCTTTGACGTGCAGTTGAATGTTGACAATCCGCAGCGGTTCCAGCTCACCAACCCACTGTGCGAAGCCGCCTTTGCCGAGTGCGATGGCCTGGAGATGACGATGGAGCCGAAGACGGTGCGCGAGGGCGGCAACAACACTCAGCAGATACATCTGGTCGGCCCCGTGAGCTACAGCAGCCTGACCCTGAAGCGGGGCATGACCAGTAACCTGGATTTATGGAAATGGTTCAGCGCGGCCGTGACCGGCGAGGGGCGGGGCGTGACTGCCACCGGCCTGGTTATCATGCGCGACGGCGCGGGCAATCCCCAGGTGCAGTTTAAGCTGACGGGCTGCCTGCCCATCAAGCTGAAGGCCCCGGCGCTCAACGCCAAAGATGGGTTGCTGGCCATAGAGGAAATGCAGATTGCTTACCGCCAGTTCACGATTGAGGCCGGTTAGTTGTTGGACGAATTTCCCAATTCGCCCAGGGCGATTTGAAAAATCGCCCTACATTGATTGGTCTGACGCGAGGAACGACCGTGATCGAACAAGTCGCCAAAGCATACCTGGTTGAAATCGAAAACTACACCACCGACGTCACCCAGAAGGAAGAGGGGACGCATAAAGTCGAGGTGCAGTTCAACCCGGAAACGCTGAAACTTTCCTTTGCTAATCAGAACACCGGCGGCGACCAGCCCAACGGCGGGTCAGCCCAAAATGTGGGCAACCTCACCTCCCAACTATCGGTAGACCTGCTTTTCGACACCACCGAGGATGGCTCTGACGTGCGGGAAAAGACGAAGGAGGTGGCCCGCTTTATGATGCCCAAGGAAGGGGATACCAACCGCACGCCGCCGCGCACCCGCTTCCAGTGGGGCACGTTCATCTTTGAAGGTATTATAGATGGCCTGGGGGAGACGTTGGAATACTTTTCGGCCGAAGGCGTGCCAATGCGGGCGGCCATCTCCCTGACCATTAAGAGCGACAACATCGTCTTCCTCATTGACAAGATAAAGGGCGCCGGCCGCCGGCGTCCCGCGCCAGCCGAGGGCATCGGGGCCACCTCGCCGCTCAACGCCGCCCGCCCCGGCGACAGTCTACAACGCCTGGCCGGCCGGGCGGGCCTGAGCGCCGACTGGAAAGCAATTGCTGGCGCCAACGGCATTGACGACCCGCTGCGCCTGCCGGCCGGGGCACTCATTAACCTGAACGTCAGGCGCGGCTAGAAACAGGACGCAGATAAATGGATAGAAATCAGGCCAATCTGCGTCCCCTAAAGGTGATAGATGCCAGTCATTATTAACGAGTTTGAAGTGGTCATGGAACCGTCGCCGCCGCCGCCGGCCCAACCGGCGCCGATGCAGCCCCAGTCAGAAGCGACGCCGGTACGGCCGGAGAGCATTATCCGCATCCAGCAGCGGCACCAGGCGCGGATCAAGCGCGTTTGGGCGGACTAATTCGGCAATTTTTCAGAAGCGCCGGGCACTTCCGCAAGCGCCTGGCCCTTGAGAGTGAAAATGGCCAGCAACAACGGCACAAACACCATCTACTACGCCTCTCACCCCGTTATCAGCATTGAAGGCGAGGTGAAGGATGGCCTGGGCGAGGCGCTGCTCATCTCCTTGTTAATCGAGGAGACGCGGGCCGGGTTGTACCGCTGCGAAGCCCGCTTTGCCAACTGGCTGCCGATGGAACCGGAGCCGTTTCCCTTTTTTGACAGCGAACTGGCGGACTTCGGTAAATCGTTCGCCGTGGAACTGGGACCGCCCGGCAGTTCGCGCCAGGTGTTTAACGGCCGGATCACCGCCATTGAGGCTCAATACCCGCAACAACAACCGCCAGAAGCGATCCTGTTGGCCGAAGACCGCTTCCAGGATCTGCGTATGGAACGGCGGACCCGCGTCTTTGAGGACCTCACCGACGCCGACGTGGCCCGCCAGATTGCCGCCCAGCATGGTCTAACGGCCGAAGTGGACGCCGACGGCCCTACCTATCGCGTCCTGGCCCAGCTCAACCAGAGCGACCTGGCCTTCCTGCGCGAGCGGGCCGCGGCCATTGACGCCGAGGTGTGGGTCGAGGAGAGGACGCTCCATTTCCAGGCCCGTTCCCGCCGTAACGCCGGCGAGGTGCAACTCCAGTATGGCGGCAACCTGCTGGAGTTCTCAGTCCTGGCCGACCTGGCTCACCAGCGTACCTCGGTGCGGGTCAGTGGTTGGGATGTGGGCAACAAAAGCCAGATTGACGTGGAGGCGGGCGAGGGCGCCATTCGCGGCGAATTAAACGGCCATCGTAGCGGCAGCGCCGTCCTGGCCAACGCCCTGGCCGAACGTCACGAGCGGATCGTAACGGCCGTGCCCCTCTCCGAAGCCGAGGCGCGGGCCATGGCCGAAGCCCGTTACCGCGAACGGGCGCGCCGCTTTTTAACCGGCGCCGGCCTGACCGACGGCACGCCGGCCATTCGCGTGGGCGCGGTGGTCGAACTGAGCCGACTGGGCGAGCCTTTCGACGGCAAATATACCGTCACCCTGGCCCGCCACACTTTCGACCGGGTGCATGGCTATCGGACCGTCTTTGAAGTCGAACGGCCGGGGATTGGTGGGTAGTCAGATGAACATTTTGGAGCAATTGGAACTGGCGGTTGACCGCCACCGGCTCTACGGCGCTTATCCGGCCGAAGTGATTGACCTCGTTGACCCCGATCAGCAGGGACGAGTGAAGATCCGCCTGCCCTGGTCGCCGGACAACGACGGCTCAGGGTACGAGGCCTGGGCGCGCCTGGCAACCATGATGGCCGGGAACAACCGGGGCACCTGGTTCATCCCCGACGTGGGCGACGAGGTGCTGGTCATGTTTGAAGGGGGCGACCCGCGCCGGTCTTACGTCATTGGCGCTCTGTGGAACGGACAGGACGCGCCGCCGGAGACGATGGACAGCGCCGGCGACAATAACCTGAAGGTCATCCGCTCCCGCAACGGCGTCAAGGTCACCCTCGACGACAGCAGCGGCCAGGAGAAGATGGTCCTGGAAACCCCTGGCGGCCAGATGATTACCCTGAAAGACGGGCCGGGGGCTGTAGAAATCGTGGACAGCAACGGTAACTCGGTCAAGCTAGAGACGAGCGGCATCACGGTGACAGCCTCGGCCAAGGTAACCATTAACGCCAGTAACGTGGCCATCTCGGCCGGCATGGTCACGGTGGACGCCGGCCTTTCGCGCTTCAGCGGTGTGGTCCAGGCCGATACCGTTATTAGCAACAGTGTGATCAGCGCCTCCTATACGCCCGGCGCCGGCAACGTATGGTGATGAGCATGACCCAACCACGAGTGCAATGGACAACTCCCGCGCCGCTGTGGCCCGCGCCAGCCGGCGGGGCAGAGGCGACAAACGGGCAGCCGGCGTTCCACCGGCCGGCCATTCTCCGTTTTGCTACCGACGACTTCATGGACGAGTTTATGAAGGTGGTGGCCAACACGCCGGCCCGGCTGGGCGAGTGGCAGGCCAGGCCGGAGACGTGGCGCGGCCCGGCGACGACGCCGCTGCCAATCGAGTCGTTGCCGACGTTTGCCCAGCGCCTGCACCGGCTGCGCCTGGGACTGGCGGCCGTGGCCAACGGGACAACCCCGCCGCCGTTAGCCGGCGCTGTCATCCCGGCCGGCAAACTCAAACTGTACCAGCCGGCCCACCAGCGCTATTATCTGATTACTGCCTGCCTGGTGTGCCGCGTACCCGGTCTGCCGGACCGCCTGCTGAACAATAACCTGGGCGAGCGCACCACCTTCGTCATCCGCCGCTTGCTGAGTGGCCAAAGCGGCCTGGAGCCGACGCCAGACAACCTGGATCAGTTTGAGGAGTACGCCTTTGTCAGCACTGCCCAGGGGCCGCGCTGGCAGCGTCTCGGCGAGGTGGATACGCCGGTGACGCAGACGTTGGCCCAGGGCGAGGAGCAGTTGCCCCTCTTTGGCGTGACCTACGCCGAAGATGAGCGGGGCAAGCGGCGCCTGCTGGCCGGCGTCATCCCGGCTGGCAAACGCGAAGCCTACACCGGCACGGCCGCACCAGCGCCGGGCGACACAACCACGATTAACCTGCCCGACCCGCGTGAAACGGTGTTGCTGACCGACGCGACCCAGCCCTGGCGGTCGCTGGTGGACACGAAGCAGGTCGCGCTGGCCCGGCTGGCAGAATCGGCCGCCGCCGGCCAACCCCCGGCGCAAATCGCCCAGGAGACTCAGGCTTTGGCCGACCAGTTGCAAACGGCCTCCTGGTATATCCTCCTCGACCTGGCCGACTACCTGGCCAAATATTTGCCGGACGTCTGGAACGAATTGCCGGCCGGCAGCGGCGCGGGGTTGAGCACGGCCGGGCAGAACCTGTTACAGGCTATAAAGACGGCGGCGGTTGGCTCTGGCCGCACTCTGGCCCAGGCGCTGGCCGAGATTGGCGACTTCCGCGAGATGCTTGAGGGTACGGCCGTCACCTTCGAGACGGGTGACAGCGGCTGGCCGCCCCTGTTTTCGCTGGTGGACGATGCCCTGCTGGCCGACCTGGACGCCGACGACCTGGAGGCGCTTGTCGCCGCCGCCCTGGCCGGCACGCCGGCCCCGGCCGACACGCCCCCGATCATGGCTGCGGTTCGCCAATCGGCGGTAGACATGAGCAACCCGCCCTGGTTCATCATCCGCTGCGTCTTCGAACGGCCGAACTGCATTGACTTCGACCAGCCGCCCATCCTCACCAGCCGGGCCACCGAACCTTTCCAGATAGCCAGTTTCTTCGACCCCGATGCGCCGGCCCGGCCCATCCGCATCTCTATGCCGCTGGATACCTCCCCGGCCGGGCTGCGCAAGTTCAACAAGAATACGGCCTTTGTCATCTCCGACGTGCTGGCCTGCCAGATGGAGCGGGCCGGCAACCTGACCCTGGGTGACCTGGTGCTGTCCGTCTTGCCCTGGCCCTTTCACAAGTCGCTGCCGGCGCCTGAGGCGGGGCCGTGCGCCGAAGATGGTCTCAGCCTGGGGATGATTTGCACGCTCTCGATCCCCATTATCACCATCTGCGCCCTGATTCTGTTGATGATCATCGTCTCGCTGCTGGACATCATTTTCCACTGGCTACCCTATTTTATCCTTTGTTTTCCGCTGCCCAGTTTGAAGGGGAAGGAATCATCGTAATGGACACCGGCCGCTTATTTGGACAGGGTTTGGGTTTTCCGGCGCGCGTCGGCGCGGACGGCCGCCTGGTCTGGGCCAGGGGCGAAGAAAACGTGCGTGAGTCCATCCGCCTGATTTTGCTGACCGAGCCCGGGGAACGGCTGATGCGCGAGGGATTTGGTTGTGGCCTGCGCCAGTACCTCTTTGAACCGAACACCGTGGCCACCCGCCAGCTTATCCGCGAACGGATCGTGGAGTCAATCGGCCGCTGGGAGCCACGGGTCACGCTCCAGCAAGTGGCTGTGGAGGCCGACGCCGGCAACCCTCGCCTGGTAAACATTACCATTCTCTTCCGGCTCATCGCTACCGGGGCGCTGGAGCGGCTGGGCCTGAGCTTGCAGTTAGAGGGATAGGACCATGCCCCTGGAACTACCTGTCTTAGACGACCGCAATTTTGAGCAACTGCTGGAGGAAGCGAAACGTCGCATTCCGGCCCATACGCCGGAGTGGACTAACTACAACGTCGAAAGCGACCCCGGCATTACCATCGTCCAGCTATTCACTTTCCTCACCGACAGCCTGCTCTACCGGGCCAATCGCATTCCGGAGCGCAACCGGCTCAAGTTCTTGCAGTTGCTCGGTATCCCCTTGCAGCCGCCGGCCGCGGCCGGCGGCCTCATCACTATTCGCAACGAGCGCGGCCCGATCGAGGCGCTACCGTTGGAACCGGGCGTGATCGTGGCCGCAGGCAACACTCACTTTCTCACCCGCGACAACGTCACCGTTCTACCCGTGGAGGCGCAGGTCTACTACAAGCGCCCTATCCAGGAAACCGACCCCCGTTACGAAGAGTACCGGCTACGCTACGAAGCCCTGCGGGCAGCCACGATGGTGGCCGGCGAAGCGACTGGGGGCGGCACAGAGGTCAGCCTGACCTTTTACGAGACGTTGCCCATGACCCTACCCACGGCCGGCAACCCCAACCCTGTTCTCGACCTGACCTCGGAAACGGCGACCATAGACCAGGCCATTTACCTGGCCCTGCTGGCCCCTAAAAACGTAGACCCAGAGGACGTCCGGGCGGTGATTGCCAACAAGACGTTGTCTATCGGCGTCGTTCCGGCCCTCAGCGGCGACATTCCACCGCTGCTCCCGTTGCGGCGCGCCGCCCAGCGCGAACCGCTGCCTGAGCTGGTTTACGAAATTCCCGACGTGGGGACAGAGACGGACGTTGGACCTGGCGACAACGCTCGTTACGCCCGCCTGACCATTCGCCAGCAACCGGACGTCCTCAGCCAGGAAGGGATCGTGCAGGTGGCGTTGCCGGAGGCCAGCAAGCTGCAAACCTGGACCTTCCCGGAGCCGCTGCAGGAAGGTACGGCCGATTTTCCACCGGGTATTGAGGATGAACAGGTGCGCGACCGCCTGGTGACCTGGATTCGCCTGCGCCTGCCTGCCCAGGGTGGCGGCCAGGGGAGCATCAATGCCCGCCTCAGTTGGGTTGGCATCAGCGCCACGCGGGTTATCCAGGCTGTGCCGGTGGTCAACGAATTGCTGGGCGCCGGCAACGGCGAGCCGGACCAGGTGGTGGCGGTGGCCAACACCCCGGTCATTGCCGAATCTATCCGCCTGGAGATTGAAGACGAAAATGGGGTCTGGCAATTGTGGCGGCTGACCGACGATTTATTATCGGCCGGATTGGACGAGCCTGTTTTCACCCTGGACCCGGAGTCGGGCCAGATTCGCTTTGGCACCGGGGTGGACGGCGGGCGGCGGCCGGAACAGGGACGGCGCATCCGGGCCAGCTATGAGTACGGTGGTGGGCCTCAAGGGAACGTGGCCATTGGGGCCATTAACAAGAGCTTTGACGTGCGCCTGCAGGGCGGCTACAAAGTCAGCAACCCCCTGCCGGCGGCCGGCGGTGACGAAGGGGAAACGGTCGCCGAAGGGGAGCGGCGTATCCCCCTTTACCTGCGCCACCGCGACCGGCTGGTCACTCTGCGAGATTTCGCCGACGTCACCCGGCGCACCCCCGGCGTGGACGTGGGGCGGGTGGAAGTGCTGCCTCTCTTTTACCCGCCGGACACGCAAATAACGGCGCCGGGCGTCGTCACCCTCCTGGCCATCCCCAAAAACGACGCTGTGCGGCCGCGCTGGCCGTCACCCGACCGTCTCTTTCTGCACAAGGTGTGTGACCATCTGGAGCCGCGCCGCCTGGTGACGACAGAAATTTACGTGCGCGGGCCGGTCTACGTCCCGGTTTACCTCTCCGTCGGCATCCAGGTGCGAGAAGGGCATTACTGGGACCAGGTGCAGCCGGCCGTTCGGGAACGGCTGGAAGAGTATTTGTCGGCGCTGCCGCCGGGCGGGCCGGACGGCGCCGGCTGGCCTCTCAACCGCCGCCTGCTGAAAAAGGACCTAGAAGCGGTGGTGACGCGGGTAACAGGTGTGGAATACGTTGAATCCATGGTTATGGGGGTGGAGGCCAATCTGGACAAGGAAGAACACGATTTGAGCGGGCTGCAACTGCCCTGGCTGGCCAGCCTGACGCTGCGCGAAGGCGCGGCCGAGCCGTTGTCCTCCGTCCTGGGCGGCGGCGAAGGCGCAGCGCCGACAACCGTGCGCACCGTGCCTGTACCGGTGGCGCGCACAACTTGTTAATAACCCCAACCGGTAAAGGTTTTTAAGTGGACGTCAACGGTACGCGATTTCACCTCCTGAAGGGGAAACAAGATTGGACCGGCTGCCGCGAGGTGGGGCAGGCCGAAGGCTGGCGACTGGCGGCCTGGGACGACAGCACAGAAACAGCCATACTCAGCCCGCTGCTCTCCATCTTTCCCCGCGGCCGGCGCGATGCGCCGCTGGACCCTTCGGCGCGGCGCGGGGCCGCGGTAGACCGCTTCGGCAACTGGTACTGGATTAGCCAGGAGCGGCAGCGCATCTATTGGTTGCCGTCGGGCAGCGGCCGGCCCCAGGTATACTGGGAACAACGTGTGGCCGTGGCGCAGCAGACCGGCGGCGCTTTTGCCCCAACCGAACCGCCACGGCCGGCCGAAGAAGAGCTGGCCGGGCTGGCCGTCACCACCCACCACTACCTGGTCGCCGGGAACGTCACCAAGGGCGGCCTCTATCTGTTCGACCTGCACGCTGGCGGCGCCCCGACGCTCCTCCTCTTCCCGCCAGACGTCCCGTTTGTGCCCTTTGACATGGCCCCAGCTCCCGGTGGGGGGGTGTGGATTTTGGACCGCGTCCATCACGTCTATTGGGGGCTGGACCGAAACTTCAACGTCGTCGGCGAGCCGGCCTTCCTATCGCCGCCCGAAGAAACGCCTGGCCCCACCTTTGAACCGGGCTTTTGCCCGGAGGGAGAAGGGGCGGTGGTCCAGCCGGGACGGGCTTTCCCGTATGGTTTTCCTCTGGCGGCCGGTGACCCCATCAGTATTGAGGCTCTACCCGACAACAGCGTCCTCATCCTGAACAGCCCGGCGCCGGCCGCCGGGCCGTCGGAATTGTACCACTACCGGCTGGCCGACCAGCTCGCACCACCACTGCCACTGGCCGGCGAGGTGGAGGTGACGGTTATCGGCGAAACGACCACCAGCCACCACCTGTCCGTCGCCGGTCACGACATGGCCTATACCGCCCACAACCAGATGCTGTATGTGGTGGAACGAGACGGCAACCAGGTGATTGCCTTCCGGCTGGACCCTTTTGCCTCGCCGCCCACGCTGGACCTACAGCGGGCGTATTTGCCGCTGCACTTTTTCGGCGGCCGGGCCCTGGTCGCTTCGGCAGCGGATGGCTCGCCGCCGACTGTCTACTACGACGTGGCCGGCCGGCGTGAGAATGATGACGCGGCTGTGCGCTGGGCGCCCCTGCACGCCCTTGACCAGCCCCGCTACACGCGCCAGGCGACGTTGCTAACGCCGGTGTTTGACGGCAAGGAGCGGGACTGTGTCTGGCATCGCCTGCTCCTGGACGCTTGCATCCCGCCGGAAACGGCGGTGGCCGTCTGGACGCGGGCTAACAACGAGCGGGCGCTGTTAGAGAGCGTGGCCTTCCGCCCCGAACCGGACCTCTATCTGCGCGGCGATGGGGCTGAAATACCCTACTATGAACCGTTCTCTGCCTCGACCACACCGCCGGAAGGCCAGGGGACCTGGGAACTGTTGTTCCAGGAGGCGCATGGCCGCTATCTGCAACTCAGGCTAGAACTGCAGGGCAACGGCCGGGTCACGCCCCGGCTACACGCCTTGCGCGCCTACTATCCCCGTTTTTCTTATCCAGACCGTTATATGCCGGCCATTTATCAGGAGGAAGGCTCCTTTCTGGAACGGCTGCTGGCCAACATGGAAGGCATCTATACCAGGATTGAGGGCCAGATGGCCGACGTCAGCGTTCTGTTCGACGGTCGCAGCGCGCCGCCGGAGGCACTCGACTGGCTGGCTGGCTGGCTGGGCCTGATGCTCGACCCGCTGTGGTCCCAGGTGCAGGCCGGCCGGCCGGTCCAGACCAGGCTCAAATGGCCGCCTGACCGTCGCCGCCTCTTCATTCGTTATGCCCGCAAATTATACGAGCGGCGGGGCACGCTGGATGGCATTCGCTTCGCCTTGCACCTCTTCCTGGACCCCTGCCTGGAGGCGACGCTGCGCACTTTCAAACAGGCGGCCATTACCCCCAGCTCGACGTTGCCGCAACAGTTGGCCCGCTTTGAGCTGCTGCCGCCGACGCCGGTAATGTCCGAGGCGGCCCTGGAGGATTTGTTGTATGACTACGTGCTGCGCCGGCCGTCGAAGATTCGCCTCGTCGAACGCTTCCAGACGCGCGGCGGCCGGGCGTTGGTGGCCGGCGACCCGACGCAGGCCGGCGCATTGGAAAGCGCTGCCAACGCCATTCAGGCCAGCGCCCATCGCTTTACCGTCCTCATCCCGGAGGGGCTGCCACCGGCCGAAGAGGCCATGGTGCAGCGCATCGTCAACCTGGAAAAACCGGCCCATACCGCGTTCCAGGTGCGCCGTTATTGGGACGGCTTCCGCGCCGGCGAAGCGCGGTTGGGCATTGATACCACGTTGGGCGAGTCCGGCCGTTTCGTACCGGTCATCGTCGGCCGGGATTATCTGGCCGAGGGTTACCTGCCGGCCGCCCATCCATTCAACGTCCGCGAACGGTTCGTCTCAGACCGGGACACGTTGGGGCACTTACCACCTTTGTGAGTGGCGAACAGTGAACGGTGAACGGTCAATTAGCCAACAACTTATTGATGACTGCTTACCGATAGCTGAGAACTGAGACAAGGGAGGATATGATGAATGAATGTGTAAGCACTCCGGCCGAGGGTGCGCCGCTGGCTCCCAATAAACGGGTCAATTACGCCTTTGGCATGGTGATGGGCGTGGACGACTTCCGCCAGGAGCAGGTCCACCTGGAATGGCAAGACCACCTGGCCAACCGGTTGTTGCACGGCTACGGCACGGTCTGCGGGCTGTCCGTCACCCACCGGCCGTACCCCGACACCGGGGACGTGGAGATCGTCATCGAGCGCGGCTACGCCGTCAGCCCGCGCGGCCGCTGGCTGTGGGTCGAGCAGGAGCAATGCGCCCGGCTCAACGAATGGATCCAGGCCCACCGGGGCGAACTGGGGACTTTCTCGACCCCCGGCAGCTATGCCGCCTACGTCCAGCTTTGCTACGTCGAATGTCCCACCGACCTGGTGCCGATTGCCGGGCAGGCCTGCGCGCCAGAGGAAGAGACCCAGGCGCCTTCCCGTATCCTGGAGACCTTCCACGCCGAGCTGAGCTGGGCGCCTCCGGAGCAGGCGGCCGAGGAAACTATCCGCGCTTTTGGCGACCTGCTCGGCCGGGTGACGATCATCTCCGAGACGACCTCGCCCCCGGAGCCAGACGACGGCGAATACCTGTTGGAGTTGGTGGGCAATCTACCGGCGCTGTCGCCGCCTCTCGGCGACGAGCCGATTTACCTGCACGAGAGCACGGCCTGTGAGACGATGCGCCGGGTTCTGGCCGTATGGGCCACCGAAGTCTGCCCGCGCCTGGCGCCAGGCGAGGCGGACTGTATTTTGCTGGCTTGCGTCCACTTTGACGTAGACGCCGGCGGCATCCTGCTGCCCGGCAACGTGGAGGTGGACAACTGCGAGCGGCCGGTGCTGGTTCCCGACCGCCTGAAGCAGGAATTATTTTGCCTGCTGGGGCAGCAAGGGGCGACGGGGCCAGTAGGCCCCACCGGGCCGGCCGGGCCAACGGGCCCGGAAGGCGCCACCGGGGCCACCGGGCCGGCCGGCGCCAGCGGCGCGACCGGACCAGCCGGCGCGACCGGGGCAAGTGGTGCGGTGGGGGCGACGGGCGCCACCGGCCCGGCCGGAAGTGGGGGAACACCGGGCGCGACCGGCCCCACCGGGGCGACCGGCCCTGCTGGCGCCACCGGCCCTACCGGTCCTGGAGGCGCAACCGGCCCCACCGGGCCCCCAGGGCCAGGCCTCGACCCCAACCTGACCCACATTTGTGGCGTTAACTGGGACCATAACCAAGGGACGCCGGCCGAGCAATTAATAATTGCCGGCATTGACCTGGAGGGACTGGTGCTGGCGATTGCCTTCTCCGACCAGGTGGTGGCCGAGAACCTGAACCTGATGAGTGTGCGGCTGCTAACCAACCTGCCGACGGAAACCGGCGATGCGCTGCCTGTTAACTGTTTCTGTGAAGTGCTGGCCACTATTCTCCCGGCCGAGTTTGACCTGGCCCCTGATGATCGCGGTGATGGCACTACCTGTCTTATCCTCTCCGGACGGCTGCTGGATCCTGGCGAGTTGGCTGGCAATGGCGTCGTGATAAATTTGCCAGCCGTGCCGGAGCCACGCCTTTTCCGGGTGCAGGTGCTTGGTGATTTTATTGCGGACAGGACCTTAATCGGGGCAGGAGTATCCATTGACGGAAACCACCTAGTCCCCTGGCTGCCCCTCCACCGTACCGGCGACGGAGTTCCTGGCGGCCTGTTTGAGAGTTGGTTTACCTTGCTGCCGCAGGGCAGGTCCCCGCTCGATGCCAACCGGGTTGACGTGTCAACGCTGGTCGCCCTGGGTATGCCCGTGCGGTTGGCCAGGGCCATCACGGATAGCCGGGAAGCGGAAGGCTCCTTTACGAATGTCAGCAATTTGCGCCGCCGGGTGCGCGAGAGCTTAGGGCTGACAACGGACGAGTTTGAGGCGGTGTGGCAACCAGTGGGCGATCTGGTCACAGTCCGGACAGGTTAGGCTGGCACCGCCCATTTGCCTCAACCTCAGCGAGGTTTATCGCGACGGAGATGAAAAATGAGCGTAGCATTCGCACCTGCAATAAATGACCAGTCCGGCGGCTGGCCGCGCTTTCGCTTTCACCTCTTAGGGCTGGCCCACCTGCCGACCCACCCCACGTACTCGCCTTGCGCCTACACCCAGAAGGTGATCAAGCTGGCCCGGATGCTGAAAGCGTTGGGCCACGAGGTCATCTTCTACGGCGGCGAGGGGTCGGAAGTGGTCTGCGACGAGTTCGTCCAGGTCATCAGCGCCGCCGACCGCCGGGCCTGCTACGGCGATTACGACTGGCGCCGCCACTTCTTCCAGCACGACGGCCGCGACGACGCCCACCAGACCTTTAACCGCAACGCCATTCCAGCCATCCAGGCGCGGCAGGAACCGGGTGACTTTTTGCTCTGCACCATGGGCGCCTACCACCAGCCTATCGCCGACGCCTTGCAGCACCTCTGGGTCGTCGAACCGGGTATCGGCTACGAGGGCGTCTTCTCCCGCTTTCGGGCCTTCGAGAGCTACGCCTGGATGCACTTCATCTACGGCCTGACGAGACAATATAACGGCAGTTGGTACGACGCCGTCATCCCCAATTACTTCGACCCGGCCGACTTCCCCTACCAGGAAGAGAAGGCCGATTACGCCTTATATATCGGCCGGCTGGTGCAGCGCAAGGGGGTAGACGTGGCCGTGCAGGTGACGCGAGAGCTGGGCATCCCGCTGATCATTGCCGGGCAGGGCAGCCTGACCAACCCGGCCGAAGGGCTGGACATCCGCGATGGGCACGTCGAGTTTGCCGGCGCGGTCGGGCCGGAACAACGAGCGGCGTTGTTGGGCCGGGCGCGGCTGGTCTTGGCCCCGACGTATTATATTGAGCCGTTTGGCGGGGTGGCGGTCGAGGCGCAGCTCTGCGGCACGCCAGTGCTGACGACGGATTGGGGCGCCTTCAGCGAAACGGTCCTGCACGGCGTCACCGGTTATCGCTGCCGCACCTTTGACGATTTCGTCTGGGCGGCCGGCAATATTGAGCGTATTCAGCCGGCCGACTGCCGCACCTGGGCCATCCAGAACTACTCCATGGCCCGCGTCCAGTGGATGTTCCAGGAGTTCTTTAGCAAAATTGCCGACATCGGCCGCCAGGGCTGGTACGAGCCACACCCCGAACGCGCCGGCCTGGAATGGCTGCGGAAGGATTATCCACAGCAGGGCGTTGCTGCTGGCTTGTGGCAACCTGCCTGGGAGGTACAGACCACCAATGAGTACGCAATTGCTTGAACCGATTCTGGCCGGCGGCGTCCGGAATACCCATTTCTTTAACGGCCGCCTGCTGACGGCCGAGGCGATGCGCGCAGAACAGGAGGCCAACCGCCGCCAGCGCCAGCAGTTGGGGCAGGCCACCGGCCACGGCGTCGTCTCCGGCCTGGCCGTTGAGCCGCCGACGCTCACGGCCGGCCCGGCCGTGGTTCACGTGACCGCCGGGCTGGCTCTGAATCGCCTGGGCCAGGCCGTGGCCCTGGCCGGCGACGTAGACCTGGCCCTCACCCCGGCCACGATTACTACCCCGGTCGAGGCCGGCCTGTTCACCGATTGCGGCGTCTCCGGGCCAACCGGCAGCCAGTCGCCGGCCGGCGTGTATATCCTCGTGGTTGCGCCCGCTTCCGGCTTCGAGGGTAAAGCGCCGCTGCATGGCCTGACCGACCAGGGCGCGGCCAACGGCTGCGGCAACCGTTATGCCGTCGAAGGGGTGCGCTTCAAGCTGGTGGGGCTGGACATCAACAGCCTGACCGGGATTAGCACGACGACGCGGAGCCAGTTGGCTACCCTGCTGGCGACCGACGACGACGATCCGGCCCGGCTATCCCGGCTGCGCAACCTGCTGGCCCACCTTTGTTTTGGCACTGAAGAAGTGGCCGGCTTCGCCGTGGACCCCTTCCGGCGGACAGGCGGGGTATCTGCTTTCGTCCGCTACGGGGCGGTGGACGCGCTGAACCTGGACGATTGCGACGTACCCCTGGCCCTGATTCACCTGACGACCCGGGGCGTGCGCCTGATTGACAACTGGGCTGTGCGCCGCCGCGTGGCGCCGGCCGCCCCGTCGGCGCTGTGGCCAACGGTCGTTGGCGAACGGCGGCTGGCCGAAGCGGAGGCGGTCTTCCTGCAATTTCAGGATCACATCCGGAAATTGATTCAGGACAACCCGGGCACGGCCGGCACGCTGGTCGCCACTAACTATTTCCGCTACCTGCCGCCGGCCGGGCTGCTCCAGGTAAATGCCGGTTCGCTGCCGGGGATCACCGTGTCCGCCTTTTTCAGCGGCACGTTGTATCAGGACCCCCAGGGTATCGAGGGCGCTCAACTGCCAGCCTTGCTCCGAGCCACATTCAACTACCCGCCGGTTGACCTGACCCAGGGCGAAGCCCTGTGGCTGTACCAGGTGCGGGAAAACGACCTGGCCGTTACCGGCGGCCAGGCAGTCCAGCCTTACGTGGTCTTCACCACCGGTCACCTGCCGCTACTCGGCGACGGCCGGTTCGACATGAGTCGCTGGAATTATTTCCATTTCACTTAAGAGGATGCAGATTTTCATGGTAAACGCTGATTCTTTTCTTTAGCTGCGTCATCTGCGTTCATCAGCATCCCATTTTTACAGGAGGTAGACCATGCCTTTTACACCGGTTACGAAACAGCCTGGCGATCTGGCCCGCGCCCAGGAATGGAATGAGGCCATGACCGAGGTCGTTCGTTTAGAGAACGCCAAGGTAGCCAAGGCCGGGGACACCATGACCGGGGCGCTGACCAGCGGCGCCCTGACCATCGGCCCCTGGCCGGCCAATCCCAGCAACTATGTATTCTTCGGCACCAACGCTCTGAACCAATCGCAGGCGGGAAACTATGCCCTCTTGCAGGGTTCGGGGAGTGAAACAGGTAGCACTTTCCTTAATTCCCCGGAGAACATCCGGTTCAGGATTGCCAACGCTACTCATATGATTCTGGCCAATAACGGCAATGTTGGCATTGGTTTAACAGACCCTCAGGCCCGGCTACATATTGCTTACAATAGTGACGTTACACCGACCGGTGGCGGCACCCTGGTTATCGGCGATTTGGGGGGCGAAAACCTGGCTATGGACAACAACGAAATCATGGCCAGGAATAATGGCAATACGTCACCCTTGTTTCTTCAGTTTCAAGGTGGCGACTTGAGAGTAAGAAATGATGTACTGGTCGTAAAAGATAGTACAAACAACGTCGGTATCGGCACAACAAGCCCCAGTTCCGACTATAAGCTGCACGTGATAGGCAATGTAGGCGCCAGTGGCTTTGTCGAGACCAGCGACGTCCGTTGGAAAAAGAACATGACGCCTATCCCGGATGCATTGCGCAAGGTCTTACAGTTGCGAGGCGTCCAGTTTGAGTGGAACACGGCCGATTACGCGGAGATGAACTTCCCCGCCGGCCGCCACATTGGCCTGGTAGCCCAGGAGGTGGAACAGGTTATCCCTGAGGTGGTCTCTACAGCCGAGGATGGCTACAAGAGCGTGGCTTACGCCAACCTGGTGGCGGTATTGGTGGAAGCGGTCAAGGAGTTGCAGGCCGAAGTCGAAAGCCTGAAGGCCGCCCTCCAGGCCCAGGAGACAGTTCCGGGCAACGGCCGTCAGCCCGCACTGGCGACAGATTAGTCACGCCAACCTCCGGGAGGTTACAAAGTTACGATGCAATCGCAAATTGGCCTCCTAAAGATTCGTGGCGCGGGCAAGGACCGGCTGCGGCTGCGCCTGGGCCTGGACCGGCTATTGGGCAGCGCCGAATGGCGGCCGGCCGGGATGCCGCCCACGGCCGTGCTCATGGTGCGCCACCTGTACGACCCTCTGCCTGGCCAGTTGGCCTCACACATGGGGGCGGTACGGGTGAAACGCCAGTGGGAAACGGCCGTGCAGGCGCAAGTCGCCGACCTCTACCGCCGCGCCGCCCGGCCGGAGAAGGGCCACGTCTCGGCCAGCGCCGCGGCCGTCCTCTTCGCCGACGAGGCGGAAATGTTGGCCTGCCTGGCTCTGGACATCTACCACCACGTCGCCGGGCAACGGTGGTGGTGGCAAGCGTTGCTGCGCGCCAGGGCATCCCTTTACTCTAACAGCCTGGCGGCGCTATTTGGCAGCCAGCCCCACCTTGCGCCGGCTATTTTCAACTACCTGGCTGGCTGGAACCAGGCCATCCCTGTCGTCCAGGCGCTTTCGGCGACCCAGGCGGCGGCCGTGCTGGCCGCCATCACCCAGGCTTATGAATTACCCGACCCCAGCCGCCTGACCAGCGACCGGCAGCCGGAGGCCCCGACTCTCCCTCCCGGCCAGCCGGCGACTGTAGTCCGGCGCGAGACAGACGCCACCCCTTCCCTGCCTCCCTGGGAAGCCTGGCTGCCGGCAGCCCTTGTGCCCCAGCACCTGGGCCGGGAACAGGCCGACCTGCTGGGGGTCAGCCTAGTTTTGCACCGCCGGCCGGCCCTGGCCCGCAGCCCAACCTTTAGTCGTGAGTTGCGCGCCTGGTGGCAGAACCCGGCCGCGCCCGCTGCCAGCGAGGAACAGCCGGCCCTTGTCGTTGATGCTACGCCCAATACCAGCGTAGCCCCCCCAGCCGCTTTGATAGCAATCTCATCGAAGTGGACAGAGGACGAACGTCTGGCCGGCGCCGCGAGCAGGAAGCGCGCCGCTGAGATGGCGGTAGCCCGGCCGGTCGCTGATGAAACGCCGGGCCGGCCGGTTGCTGGGGAACCGGCGGGTCTGCCGTTCCCGGCCGGCGAACCAGGCAACCCGGCCGCTAGGAGCCAGCCGGGCGCGCCAGAAGAGCGGGAAGCGACTGACGCCCTGCCCGGCGCCGGGTACACCCGACTGGGCGGACTGTTGTACCTGGTCAATCTGATGGAGCGCCTGGATCTGCCGGCCTGCTTTGAGGAGACGTGGCATCTGGCCAGTCAGGTGGGCGCCTGGGGCGCCCTGGAACTGTTGGGCCGGGCGTTACTGGGGCTGGAACGCGCCGACTTTGCCCTGGCCGGCGACCCCATCTGGACGGCCCTGGCCGAACTAGACGGCCGCCGGCCGGGGGAATTGCCGGGCGCGGCCTTCGATGGTCCGGTAGGTGACCAGTTGCCGGCCGCCTGGCTGGTCATGGCCGCCGGCCAGCCTCTACCTCCGGCCCGGCCGCTCTCCCGGTCGCCCTGGCTGCGGCCGGTTCATCCCCGGCCGCGCCGCTGGCTGGCGCTGGCTATGCCGTTTATCTGCTGGCGGCTGCGGCAGGCGCTGCCGGCGGCTGAAGCGCTGGCCCAGGCGGTGCTATTAGTTGGCGGCCGTCTCTACGTGACGGCTACTCACGTTGATTTGGTGTTTCGCCTGAAAGACGTATCGCTACCCATCCGCCTGGCCGGGCTGGATTTCGATCCGGGTTGGGCGCCGGCCTTCGGCCGGGTGATCCAGTTTCATTTTGAATCGTAGGACAATTTTGAAAAATTGTCCTACGTCGTCGAAGGAGTGAATCCGTGGAAAAACCAACCGCCAACGCCTTTCAGGACCTTCCCTGCTCGGCCCGGCAACATTTCGTCTTGCACCTGTTCGCCGCTATTTACCGCGTGCTCAATCACCTGCGACGGTTGGGTGAGGCCGGCGGCGAGGAACTGGACGTTGTTTTTAAGCGGTATCCTTTCCTGACCGGGTATTTCGGCGAGATGTTAACCATCATGCCGGCCGGTATCACCTGGGAAGAGGCGCCGGCCTGGTGGGAGCGAGAAATTGTGGGCTGGGAGCAGCAAAACGACGTGGATCTACCCCTGCGGACGTTGACCGAAGAAGGGGGCGTGGAGTTTAACGGCCGCCTGGCCCTGGTGCTGGCCGGCCTGGTGGAGGAAGACTCGCGCTTTGGCACGCTGTTCGCCACCCTGCAGGCCCCGCTGGGCTACCGCCGCCCTTGCCTGGAACTGATTGGGCAGTTGCTTATGGATGGGACAACGGCCGACCCCTGGGCCACCGGCCGCCCGCTACTATCGCCCGGGCTGGTGGTCGCCACTAACCCGGACGCCCCCCGGTCGGAATGGGTTTTGCACGTTCCGGCCCTGTTGTGGGACGTTATCCGGGGTGAAGCGGTCACGGCGGGGGCCGGCAACGGCGGTTACCATCCACCGGAAACGTTCCTGCCCCTGGCTGCGCTCATTTTGCCGGAGGTGTTTCAGGCTCAACTGGGGAAGTTGCCGGCCCTGGTGCAGAGCGGTAAGGCCCAGACCATTATCCTGCGCGGCAGCCTGGGCAGCGAGCGACTGCCGGTGATGGGGGCCATTGCCCGCGCCCTGGGCCGTGGAATGGTTCTAGTCGAAAGGGCGCCACCGCCTGGATTAGGCCCTTTTTGTACTATGACGCGGGCCATGCCCGTCTTCGTCTACGACCTGGGGCCGGGGGAAACAGCCGCCGGCCCCCAGTTGGCCGGCTACCACGGCCCGGCCGGCATTCTCCTGGGCGAGGCCGGGGGCCTCCAGGGGCAGGCGCTGGCCAGCGCGGTGACGCTGACGCTGCCCCAGTCCAGGGCCGGTGAGCGCCGGCGACAATGGCAGGCAGCGCTGAACGGCCACCCGGCGGCCGACCTGGCAGCTATCAGCGAGCGTTTCCACCTGCCGGGCGGCTACATCCGGCAGGCAGCGACAATGGCCATCGCCCACGCTGCCCTGGAGGACGGCGACACGGTCCGCCTCGACCACGTGCAGGCGGCCTGCCGGGCCCTCAACCGGCAGTTGCTGGATGACCTGGCGGCGCCCCTGGAAAGCGGTGGCGGCTGGGAGCAACTGGTCGTCAGTCCCATCAGCGCCACCAAACTGTACGAGCTGGAGCGGCGCTGCCGTCACCGGGAGCGCCTGCTCGAGCACCTGGGGCCGGCCTTTGGTCGGGCCCACAATTGCGGCGTGCGGGCCCTGTTCACCGGCGCCAGCGGCACCGGCAAGACCCTGGCCGCCCGTATCCTGGCCGCCGAATTGGGCATGGACCTCTATCGGGTGGATCTAGCCGCCGTCGTCAACAAATACATCGGCGAAACGGAGAAAAATCTCCACCGCGTGCTCTCTCGGGCCGAGGAACTGGACGTGATCCTCCTCCTGGACGAAGGGGACGCGCTGCTTGGCGGCCGGACCGAGGTGCGCTCGGCCAATGACCGGTACGCCAACCTGGAGACGGACTACCTGCTGCAGCGGCTGGAGCATTACCAGGGCATCGTCGTCGTGACCACCAACGCGGCCGAGAACATTGACAGCGCCTTCCAGCGGCGGATGGACGTGGTGGTGAATTTCGTCGCCCCGCAAGCGGAGGAACGGTGGCGCATCTGGCAACTGCATCTCCCTGAGGACCACCTGGTAGACCACGCCTGCCTGGAGGAGGTGGCCGTGCGCTGCGCCATCACCGGTGGCCAGATTCGCAACGCCGCCCTGCACGCCACGCTCCTGGCCCTGGACGAGGGCCGGCCGCTCGCCTCCTGGCACCTGGAGGAGGCGATCCGCAGCGAATATCGCAAAGCCGGGGCTACCTGCCCGTTGCCGGGCGGCCGTTTTGAGCAGCCGGCAACCGGCCTGGAAGCGTTCCTGGACGCGTTTGTGACGGATTCTCGGCAGGTAATGTAGGCCAAACCTCCCGGAGGTTGGCGATAATATCGCGGCGGTACCCATCGCTTGAACCTCCGGGAGGTTGAAGTTATGACTTAGATGAGCAACGTTCACGCCAAATCCCGGCCAAAGACAAAGGGGTCGCCCGACCACCACACCGGCTCACGGAATGGCCATAGCAGCGCTCACCAGGCCCGGCCAGCAACGGGCGGCCGGCTGGGGCCGTTTTATGCCGCCGGTCCGGTCTTTGGCCTGGCCCAAACGAAACTGGTCGTCGGCCGGGTCAATGACCCCTACGAACGCGAGGCAGACGCTGTGGCCGAGCGCGTCACCAGCGGCACGCCGGCGCCAGCCATTTCGCGTATTGGCCCGGCCGGCCTGGGTGGGGTAGGGGGGCAGGGGAGTGGCGTAACGATGTACTTAGGGGCAGAGGAGCCATTGCAGGAGACGGCCGTGCAGCGGCAAGAGGAAGAGCCTGTGCAGGAACTGGCGGTTCAGCGCCAGGCGGAACAAGAGGAGCCCATTCAGCAAGCGGCTATGCAAGGCCAGGAAGAAGAAGCTGTCCAGGAATTAGCGGTCCAACGGCAAGAGGAAGAGCCGGTCCAGGAATTAGCCGTGCAGCGGCAGGAAGAAGAACCGGTCCAGGAACTGGCCATACAACGGCAGGAGACTAAAGAGGAGCCGGTGCAGGAGGTGTCCGTCCAGAGGCAGGAAATGCCTGAGGAAGAGGGTGTCCAGCGGCAGGCCATGGCCGAGGAAGAGCCAACCCAGCGACAGGCGCAACCGGAAGAGGAGACAGCCCAACGGCAGGCAGCGGCCGAAGATGAAGCGGTTCAAAGCGCCGGTGATGGCAGCCCTCACGTCACGCCGGCGACGGCGGCCACGATCCGTAATCCTGGTATGGGCCAGCCCATGTCGCCGGCCGTGCGCCGGCGTATCGAGCCGCATATTGGCGCCGACTTGAGCGGCGTCCGCGTCCATATCGGGGCGAGCGCGCACCGGGCAGCCAATACTCTCCAGGCCCGGGCCTTTACCAACCGCAACCACATTTTCCTCAACAGCGCAGAGTCTAGTGGCAACGTGCGCCTGATGGCCCACGAGGCGACGCACGTCGTCCAGCAGGGTGCTGCCCTTGTCCAGCGTATGGCCCAGATCAGCCCGGCGCCGGAACAAATCCAGCGCCTGCCCGCTTTCATCACCGATAGACTAGCGAGCTACGCCCGGCACATTCCGGGATATACCTTGTTTACGGTCATTATTGGCTTTAACCCCCTCACGGCCTCGCGCGTGGAGCGGACGCCAATGAATCTGGTGGAAGGGCTGATGGGACTGGTGCCCTTCGGCACGGCCATCTTCGATAAGTTGCGGGAGCTGGGCATTCTACAACGGGCTTTTGACTGGATTGAAGGAGAACTGGCCCGATTCGACCTGTCCCTGGACCGCCTGGAGCGCCTGATCCAGGAAGCGTGGGACGAGATGGACTTTATCCGCCTGGACCCCTTTGACTACAACGTGGGCGTCTTAACCCGCAAGTTCAGCGGCTTGTTGAACGACGTCAGGGGGTTTGCCAGGTCGCTCGTGGACACCATCATCGAGCTGATCAAAGAGGCGGCCCTTGGCGTGGCCGAACAACTGCTGGCCGAAAACCGGGCCTGGGCCCTCATTAAGAAGATTCTCCACCATGACCCGCTGCGGGACGTGCCGGTCGAAGCGACTACGGTCGAAATCCTCGAAGATTTTCTCATGTTGATCGGCAAGGAGCAGGAACTGGCCCAAATGCGCGAGCGGGGCACGCTGCAGGAGACGGCCGACTGGCTCGATACCCAGGTGGCGACCTTTATGGGCCTGTTAGGTGAATTGCGGGGGCTCATTACAGCCGCCTGGGAGACGATCCAGCCGGAAAATCTGCCCAACCTGACCACCAACCTGCGCGACCTGGCCGGCCGGGCGTTTGGCTTCCTGCAGCGGGTCTGGGACTTTGCCGTGACGGTGGCGGCCAAGGTACTGGAGTTGATCAAAAAGGCCCTGCTGAGCTGGTTGAGCAGCTTTGCCCACGAAGTACCTGGTTTCCATTTAGTCACGGTGATTCTGGGCCGGAATCCTTTCACCGGAGAGGAGGTGCCACGCACGGCCGAAAATATCATCCGGGGCTTCATCACCCTCCTGCCGGGCGGCAACGAACAGTACGCCCGGCTACAAGAGACGGGCGTTATCGGCCAGGCGGCGGCGCGTATCGAAGGAGCCATGTCTGAGTTGGGCATAAGCTGGGAGTTTATCACCGGCCTCTTCCTGGGCATCTGGAATAGCCTGACCATCGAAGACCTGATTGACCCTATAGGCGCCTTCCGGCGCATCCGCGACCAGTTCGGCGAGCCGATCTCCCGGCTCTTTGCCTTCATCCGGGTGGTGATCGAGGAAATCTTCAAGCTCATCTTGCAGTTGATGAATTTCCCCACTGATATCCTGGCCAGCATTATCACCAATGCCATGCAGGCGGTTGAGGATATTAAACGAGACCCGGTGGGCTTTTTCAAAAACATGCTCCAGGCCGTCAAACTGGGCTTTACCCGCTTCTTCGACAACATTCTGCAGCACTTGATCAGCGGGCTGGCAGAGTGGCTCTTCCGTGGGCTACGCAGCGCGGGTATCGAGCCGCCGACGGAGATTACCCTGGAATCCATCCTGGGCCTGGTGTTGCAGGTGCTGGGCCTCAGCATGGAGCACATCTGGGAGAAACTGGCCGAGCACCTCGGCCGGGAAACCGTGGACCGCATTCGCCGGACCATTGACCGGCTGACCGGCATCTGGAACTTCATCCGCGACGTGCAGGAGCGCGGCGTGGCCGCCATCTGGGAATACATCGAGTCGCAGATCAGCAACCTGTGGGATATGGTCCTGGAGCAGGCCCGTAACTGGATCATGGAAACGATCATCCAGCGGGTGACGGCCAGGCTCCTCAGCATGCTCGACCCGACGGGCATCATGGCCGTGGTCAATAGCTTCATTGCCTTCTTTAATGCGGTGCAGTCGGCCATTGAATATCTCCGTGAGATCTTGGAGATTGTCAACGATTACGTCACCACCATTGCCGCCGTCGCCAGGGGCGAAATTGAGCCAGGCGCGCAAAAGATGGAGCAGGGTCTGGCCAATGCCATCCCCATAGCTATCGGCTTCCTGGCCAACCAGGTGGGGCTGGGCAACATCGGCGAAAAGATCCAGGAGATCATCGCCGGCCTCCGCGGCCTGGTTGACCGGGCGCTGGATTGGCTGATAGAGAGGGCCATCAGTCTAGGGCGGTCGGTGTTGCGGGCGTTGGGTTTGGGCGGTGAAGCGGCCGAGGGGGCAGCCGGGGCGGCGGAGGGTCAGCTCGAAAAGGACTTTACGGACAGCGAAGGCTCGCCTCATGAACTCACCGTCACCCTGACTGGCGCTCAGCCCGACATCAGGGTTGCTTCTCCCGCAGCCACAGGCGTCCAGCACCAGATCGAGGATCGCCGCAACGCCGAGACCGACGCGACCAATCCTCGTCCGCTCACTCCGCAACAAAAGGGCGCGCTGACGAGGGCATGGAACCAGCATGATGAGTTGGTTACGCTGTCCCGTGACTACCTCCGTGCAGATGACACGCAGAAGCCGGAACTTCATAGGCAAATTCAGGCACTCATGGATTCACTCGCGGCCAACATGGTGCGGGGTGACGCATGGCCGGATACGGAGATACAGCCCACCCAGGTGACCTTCTCGTCGGCGGGGGGGAACAAACAGGTCACCGCGAACCCACTGACCCGGCGGCCGGGGAACACCGTCGGTAGCGCGGCGGAAGACGTAATTCCGGGGTGGCAGGCCAACGTAGGCATACAGACAGCTGGACGAGGTGGAACACTCCCCTGGCGTCGAGTACATCTGTTGTCAGACAGACTTCATGGTCCAGGCAGCAACCCCGCCAACCTCATTCCAGCCCAAGAGATCACCAACGGCGAAATGCGGCGTGGTCCCGAACGCGAAGCCTATGAGCGCATCACACGGGGAGAGACGCTGGAGTACACCGCTCGTGTGACTGGCGCGGATCCGAACAACAGTTTCTTCCCCGCGGGGGTTCTCGTCACCGTCACCAAGATCGCGCCTGGCGACCGCGAGACCGTCTTCGACCGACCGATCACGACCGCCCCTGCCCCGACAGGCGCGGGCGGCCCTCAGTTGACCCCGACACAGGCCAGTGTCGTAGATACATATGAACGACTGGAGGCGTCGCTGGGGAGGAGACCAACCCAAGCCGAGGTAGCGACAGCGCGGGGTCTTAGCGGCCCGCCAGCCATATCAATGACGATCACGCAGATCCGCGAACTCCTCAGAACGACGCCTCAGCCGCATCCCCCCGAACTCCAGCGAGCGGCCAGGGTTCTCGGGCTGTAGATCTGAGGCGGAGTTCAGGGTTCCAGCCAAAGAGGTTTTTCAATATGAGCCACGACAACCAGATGCAATCGAAAGGTGGTGGCAGCCTACTCTCGCAAGCGCTCGCGCTCGCACAACAGGGGCCTGACGCGGAGAGATGGCGCCGGATCACCGCGCTCGCTGACGGACTGTCCGAGAACGAAGTGGATGCATTGGATCTCGCGCTCCACAACTGGCCCGATGAGATCCGGATCGCCCCGCGCAGTTGGGGCGTCCCTCTTCCGCCGTTGACGCCAGAGCTATATTGTCCCCCTGCTCTCCGTATTGCGCGTCGCCTAGAAATCTTGCACCTCCCATTCAGTGCAGAGGATCTCCGCGCGCTGGTGAACTCTCCGTATGTTGACCGATTCGTATCTCTCACCCTATTCGACAATGGTCTGAGTCGTGAGGCGGTCGAAGTCCTCGCAGGCGCCAGGAACCTTCGCAATCTGAGCGAGTTGTCCATTGGCGGCAGGAACACCACTGATGATGGCGTTGCAGCACTCGCGACGGCACACGGATTGCCCCCGTTGCGCAGCCTCCTCCTGGAGGGGAATGGACTCTCGGAGAGGAGCATGCAGCACCTCGCTGCCTCCGCACAGATGGCGCAGCTTACAACGCTCCAGTTCCCCGATAACCAGGTCGGAGACGGAGGGCTGAAGGCTCTCGCAACGTCGCAGCACCTCGGCCGACTGACGCTGTTGAACGCCTCCTACAATAACATCGGTCCGAAAGGGCTTGCTGCGCTCAGTCGCTCGTCAAGGCTGGCGGGGTTGCGAGTGCTGTATCTCACCCTCAACCCATGCGGGGACGAAGGCGCACAGGCCCTCGCGGCGTCGAAGCATCTAACGGCGCTCACCGAACTCAATCTGTCTGAGAACCAGTTGGGCCCGGAGAGCACGTACGCGATCGCTGCCTCGTATGCCTTCGGGCAACTCACGACTCTCGCGCTGGCGTACAACGACCTCGGCGTGCAGGGCGGACAGGCGCTCGCCGGCGCGGTGAGGCTCGGTCAGCTCCGGGTTCTCAATGTGGCAGGCACGCTGATTGGAGTCGAGGGAGCATTGTCGATTCTCACGTCGAAGCACCTCCCCCACCTCAAAGAACTCGACCTTCGCGACATCGGCATTGACGACGAAGGAGCTCGGAGGCTCGCAACCACGGAAGGACTCCAGCGGCTTGAGGTCCTGAACCTGGAGCACAACCCCATCACCCAGGCCGGGTTGGATAGCATACGTGCCACGACGAAAGACATCCGAATCATCACATGAACATCGAACTCCTAACAGCCGTTAACCAGCGGCCGGCAGGCTTTGACCCGATAGCAATGATTTTACTGGCAGGATTCTACGAAGATACAGAGGTGAGCCGTCAGGGCGAGTTTCTGGAATGTGTGCGACGCAACATAGCGAACGAGCAGCTTCACGAAATCCACCTGTTTATCGAGGAACCATTGGGCATAGAGTGGTTCCTGGCCACCTATCCGTCACTTGCCGCGGCCAAGGTCCATTTGATTGCCCACGGCCGGCGCGTGACCTATCGTGACCTTTTTACTTACGCCAACATGCAACTGTCCGGGCGTCGCGTTATTATCGCCAACGCGGATATATACTTCGATCACACCTTGGGCCAACTGGATGATTACGGTCTATCAGGCAAGCTGCTTTGCCTTTCACGCTGGGATGTACAAACAGACGGCTCCCTTTGCCATTTCGATCACCCGTCCAGCCAGGATGCCTGGATCTTCCAGGCCCCGATCCGTGACTTTCCTTGCGACTTTCATTTGGGCGTGCTGGGCTGCGATAATCGGCTGGCGTGGGAAGCCGGACGCGCCGGGCTGGCACTCGCCAACCCCAGCCGTTCGCTGCGGGCTTGCCATTTACATCTAAGCCAGGTCCGGCGTTACAGTGAGCAGCAGCGGTTGAGAGGGCCGGCCGCGCCGGTTCCGGCCGGATTCCTCAGAACGCCATGTGCCGGTGTCGCTTTCCGTGAAACTATGGGCTACACGATCGCCCGGCTTGAGGTTGGCGTCTCATCGCATAATAACGACCTGCGGCCGTTCACATTGATTCCAGAGCCACTCATGGGGTTGCCTTTCACTCAGGTAGTGGCCTGCACAGTCTCTCCCATCGAGGTCGAGTTCATAACTCCAGGCAAGTTGTACGTGCTGGTCGGTAATGACTGGGCGGGCTACTACACGGCGAAAGCCTGGCTCAGTCAAACAGGCTTCAGGGAAAGGTTACCGTTGGTTAAAACCCGGCGCGGGACCGGCTTCGAAGTGTGGTCGCTGGCCGGAAAAGTGGGTGAGTGCTTTGTTCTTCCAACCCAGGTAATGCTGGTCGCTGATCCTCTACTAAAAAGATGATCGCCGGCCGCACGATTGTTGGGCCAACTGAAAACAGGCGATTCCAACTGCCGGCCGAAAAGCCGTATTGATCTAAAGAGCATGACCCGAGAGGTTATTTTCGCTGTTACCTCCCTGCCCCCACCACGGGAGAACTTTTCACGGACACGGGAGTGCATCAACTCCTGGCGTACGGCCGGGTTACAGGTACGCGTCTTCAACCATCTGGAAGAGATTGCTAGACTTGCCAGATTCTATGACGTAGAGTTTGTACCGGTGACGGAAACGACGGTGTCTGTCTTTGGCAGGCATTATGCCCCTATCAAAGCGATGCTAGATTGGGCCGCTCAAGAAGATGTGCCGGTACTCCTTATTAACTCCGACATCTACCTGCAGATGGCAGAGTGGGAGATCAAGCGTATCCGCTGGTTAGCCGATGGCGGGCTTTGCTACTTTATTCGTTACAATCACAACGGCAACGTCACCGCTCCGGATCGTGAACCCTATGGCATAGACGCCTTTCTTTGCCACGGCCGGGACGTCGCTCAATTTCCGGCTTCCTTCTTGAGCATGGGGCAACCATTTTGGGACTATTGGCTCCCCCACACCTTCGCCTCTCGCAACCGCCCCATCTATGCCGTTGAGTTCCCGGCGGCCTTCCATCGCAACCATCCATCCCGTTGGTCGTGGGAGAACTGGCATCGCTGCGCGCTCGAGTTTGCCCGCATCACCGGTCAGCCAGGTGGCGACCAATCTTTCAAGGCTTGTGTAACGATGTCCGTACGTGTGAGGCAAAACTTTGACCAAAAGAAGTTGTCAGTACCGCAGCGGCCGTTACAGATAAAGGAATGGGTTCAACAGACGTTCCGCTATCCTGGGGCCAAAACGTTTCTTGAACTCGGCGCCCATGAAGGCACCGATACAGCCTGGCTGGCCCAAATCCCGGACGTGACTATTCATGCCTTTGAACCCGATCCACGCAACCATCAGTCGCCCAGGCCCAACGTCGTCCTCCACCGGGCGGCCGTGGCCGAACGCGATGGTCTCGGCTCCTTAATCTTGAGCCAGCAGGGGTGGGGCCAGGAATGGACTCACTCCTCTTCGATAAAGCAGCCCAAGAATCACCTGCACCGTTTTCCGGTTACTTTTGGTGGTACTGCCCAGGTTAGGTTGGTCGCGCTCGACACCTTTTACCAACAGCATGGCCTCGATGTGATAGACTTTATTTGGGCCGACATTCAGGGAGCCGAGGGGGAGATGATTCGTGGCGGCCGGCGGACGTTGGCCCATACGCGCTATCTCTATACCGAATACTCTGATGACGAATTATATGAGGAACAGGCGACGCTGAAGGAAATTATGGAAATGCTGCCCAATTTCCGCGTCCTCGAACTTTGGCCGGACGATGTGCTTCTCGAGAATATGGATCTGCAGATAACCGCTTAACCACAGAGAGAAGAAGATGTCTACCAGGCAGATTTGTATCGGCATTCATGTTCACGAGCAACCGGAGCAGTTACAGGCTACTCTGGAAAGTGTGCGCCGGAATACTGCCCCCACCGTGCAGTTGATCCTCCTCCCTGATGGTCCCGGTCCAGGGATGAAGCAGGCGTTGCGAGGCTTAGGTGACATTCTCCAGTTTGCTACCGAAGAACCGCTGGGACCCCCGGCCTGTTTCAACCGATTGGCCGCCAATAGTGACGCTACGATAGTCGTGCTACTCGAAAGCGGGGTATGTGTCGCCCCCTACTGGCTTGATCGGTTGCTGGCGGCGCTCGACGCGGATTCGAAAAATGGCCTGGCCGGTCCTTCGACGAATCGGGCCTGGAACGAGCAGGGCGTTTTCCCGAATGCCGGAGGAACAGTGACTGAGATTGCGCGTACCGGGCAAGAGGCTGCTCAGCGGTTTGGTACACAATATCGAACCCTAGAACCGCTCTACAGCCTGGCCGACTTCTGCTATGCCGTTAAGCGCGAGGTGATTGAGGCTATTGGCAGAGCCGACGAAGGGTATGGCCTGGGACCGTGCTGGGAAATGGATTACAACATCCGCGCTGCCCGGGCCGGGTTCCGGGGCGTGTGGGCTTGCGGCGCTTACGTCTACCGGCCGCCGTTCACGGCCCGCCGCCGGCAGCAGGAAGTCCGGCTCTTTGAGACCAATAAGCAGCTTTACCAGGACCGCTTTTGCGCCCTCCGGCTGCGTGGCCAGCGGGCGACTTACGAAGCGCATTGCCGGGGCGACGCCTGCGAACATTTCGCGCCGCCGCAATTGATCCAGATAACCCGGCCACTGCCGGCCGCTTCGGTTTCAATAACACCCGGCAAGGCCAGTGAGCCACCTCGTCCCTCCGCTTCCGAGCGCATGGATGCGCCGCCCCCCCGCTTCCGAGCGCATGAATACCTTGCCCCCCCGCTCGTGAGCATCGCGGCCGCGCCCCTGGTGAGTTGCATCATGCCCACCCGCGACCGGCCGGACTTTGCCCTGCAAGCGG
The DNA here is from genome assembly GCA_022616275.1 of Chloroflexota bacterium. Taxonomy (GTDB): domain Bacteria; phylum Chloroflexota; class Anaerolineae; order Promineifilales; family Promineifilaceae. The sequence continues at coordinate 5,458 of JAKEFB010000181.1, read as the reverse complement.
TCCGCTACTTCCTGAGGCAGGATTACCCGGCCCGCGAGCTAATTATCGTAGACGACAGCCGCGACGCCTGGGACGACCAGTTGCCGGCCGACTCCCGCATTCGCCTGGTGAAGGTGGCGCCCGGCCAGAGTATCGGCGCCAAGCGCAACAGGGCCTGTGAGGAAGCCCGGGGAGAGATAATTGCCCAGTGGGATGACGATGACTGGTACGCCCCCAATCGCTTGAGCGCCCAGGTAGCCCCCTTGCTGGCCGGGGCGGCCGATATTTGTGGCCTGACCGGGACTCTCTTTTTTGACCTGGACCAGTGGACTTTCTGGTCTTGTACGTCCCAGTTACACCGGCGGTTGTTCGTCGAGGACGTGCATGGCGGCACGCTGGTCTATCGCTGGCGCGTCTGGCAAGAGCTGGCCCGCTACCCGGATCGTTCCCTGGCCGAAGACGCCGTCTTTTTGCGCCAGGCGGTGCGGCTGGGGGCGCGCCTGCACCGCCTGCCGAACGACAACCTTTACTTCTACCTGCGCCACGGCCAGAATAGCTGGTCTTTCGTTTGCGGCCGCTACCTGGACGCCCGCGGCTGGCAGCGAATTGGCGAGCCAATGTTGCCGCCGGAAGACCGGGCCTTTTACGCAGCTCGCTCAACCGCACAGAAGGGGTGGCCGGCTGCTCTGCCGGCCGGCGCGTCCGGCGACCAACCCCTGGTGAGTTGCATTATGCCTACCGCCAATCGCCGCGCCTTAGTCCCCCAGGCCATTCACTATTTCTTAGGCCAGAGCTACGCCAACCGCGAGCTAATTATTGTGGACGACGGCCCGGCGCCGGCCGCCGACTTGATACCGGCCGACCCCCGCATCCGCTATTGGCGACTTACAGGAAAGCACACAGTTGGCGCGAAGCGGAACCTGGCTTGCCAAGAGGCCCGGGGCGAGATTATTGTCCACTGGGATGACGACGACTGGATGGCTTCCTGGCGTCTGGATTACCAGGTAACGACGTTGCTCAAAGAGGGGGTAGATATTTGTGGCCTGGCGCGGGTGTTTTACTATGACCCTCGAGCCGGGCAAGCCTGGCAATACGTGTACCCAGAAGGAGGAAAACCCTGGGTGGCCGGAAATACCCTCTGTTACACCAAAAGCACGTGGCAGCGCAGTCCCTTTCCTGAAGTGAACGTAGGCGAGGATACCCGTTTTGTCTGGAGCAAGGCCGTAAAGAAGATATATGCTCTGCCCGAAGTTACGTTTTACGTCGCCCTCATTCACTCCGGGAATACCAGCAAGAAACATCCGGCCGGCGAACGCTGGCAGGCTATGCCTGTGATAGAGATCCATCAGTTGCTTGGAAAGGACGCGTTGTTCTACGCCTAGCTTTTCCTTTAAGCGGCCCAGCCACTGTACACCCTTGCAAGCGCAAGTTGACGACAATCTATCCAAGGCCCTATAGGCGAAGCTGAGTATCTATGGGTAGCTCAGCGTGAGGAGGCTCCGCGAGTGTCCGGCCTCCGAAGGCGCGGGCGTCAATGAGGTGAGCGGCGACCGGCTCGACACCCGGCTGCTGGAATGCGAAGGCGCGGGCTTCGGTAGCCTGATCCTCCACGGTTACACGGGCATGCTGGCGCATGTGCTCGGCCCACGAGGGGACGAGGAAGGTTTCCAGGTAGCGGTCGGGATCGGCCAGGTCGCGAAAGAGGCCCCAGCGTACAGCCCCGTCCTTGCGGCGGAAGCTGCGCATCGCATCCATCGCCTGGATGAAATCGCTCGTATGCTCGGCGGGCACCCGGTACTCGACCGTTATGAGCACTGGCCCGTCCGCGGGGTCAGGGGTTATCACTAGCTTGGGATCAGGCCAATGCAGGGAGGGAGTCAGGTCGAGGCCCTGGACCATGTGCAACGGCCAGCGCCAGGTCGCCGCCAGCCCGCAGACCAGTACCAACGCGGCAAAGGAAAGGGCGCTTCCATTGCCAAATTGTTCGGCCAGCGCGCCCCAAGCGAAGCTGCCCGCAGCCAGCAGGCCCTGGAAAACGAGCAGGTAGATGCCCAGGGCTCGCGCTCGCACCCAGGCCGGGGATGCTGTCTGCGCGGCAACGGTCAGGCTGGACATCATTGCCAGCCAGGCCATCCCACCGGCCAGCATGCATACCACCAGCAGCGGCACGAAGCGAAGGTAGGCGAGGGCAAGCGTGGCCCCGGCGAAAACGAGTATAGCCGCAGCGGTCAACCGGTCAACCGGCAGTGAGCGCCTCAGGCGAGGCAGGAGCAGAACACTACCCACGGCGCCAAAACCAAGGCTGCCCAGGATAATCCCATAACCGGTCGCATCAAGGCCCAGCTCGTGCCTCGCCACGACAGGCAGCAAGGCCCACAAGGCGCTGGCGCCGAGGGTGAAGACGCCGATGCGCACGAGAACGGCCTGCAATGCGGGGGCATGGCGCACGTAGCGCATCCCCGCGGCGGTGGCCCCGAGCATATCTTCGGGCGGGGCATTGCTCGGGACCCGGGCGCGCCGCCAGCGGTAGATCGCCACCAACACGACGAGGAAGGATACGGCGTTCAGCAGGAAGACGGCTGCCGGACCCGCGGCGGCTACCACGAGGCCACCGAGGGCCGGCCCGATGGCCCGGGCTACATTGAACCCCGTGGCGTTCAGAGCAACCGCGGCCGGTAGCTCCTGGTGTTCGACGAGGTCGGGGACGATGGCCTGCCAGGCCGGGCCGTCGAAGGCGATCCCCAGTCCCAGGAGGAAGGTCAGCGCAAGCAGAGTCCAGGCCGACATAAGTCCCGCCAGGGTAAGTAAGCCCAAGACGAGCGCGACGAGGAGCATCCATGCCTCGGTAACGAGCAACAGCTTACGCCGGTCGACGACGTCGGCAAGCGCCCCTACGGGGAGGCCGACGAGTAATATAGGCAGGCTGGTGGCCGTCTGCATGAGTGCGACCAGAAGCGGAGAAGGCGTGAGCGAGGTCATCAGCCAGGCCGCGCCGACGCTCTGCATCCAGGTGCCGATGTTGGATGCGACCGAGGCGATCCAAAGCGAGCGAAAGACCGCCCGTTGGAGCGGACTCCAGGAAGAAGCGCCGGGCTCGGGACGGCCGGCTTCGCTTCCCCTGACCGGGGCATTCGAGGATTGGGGTTTCTGCATTTTCTGAACTCCTGTCCTAAAGAGCGCCGCTCGGTGTGGCAAATTACGAATAACCGAGCACGGGATGCGGCTGATAGGCTTCTTCCAAATGGCGAATTTCATCCGGGGTAAGCTGGACGGAGATAGCTGCGACAGCATCATCCAGATGATGAGGCTTGGTCGCGCCGATAATCGGAGCGGTGACAACCGGTTTGGAGAGCATCCAGGCTAAAGCGACCTGCGCCATAGGAAGTCCGCGGGCTTCAGCCAGATCATATACTCGCTGCGCAATATTCAAATCTTCCTCCGAGTACAAACGTTTGCCGACGGCATCGGTCTGAGCGCGCAGCGTTTCATTCCGTTCTTTCGACGGTTTGCGGGTCAGCAGCCCTTTGGCCACCGGTGAATATGGGATCACGGCGATCTTCTGATCCTGGCAGAGGGGAAGCATTTCCCGCTCCTCTTCCCGGTAGATCAGGTTGTAATGCGGCTGCATGGAAACGAAACGCGTCCAGCCATGCAGATCCGAGGTGTAAAGGGCCTTGGCAAACTGCCAGGCATACATCGCAGACGCGCCGATGTAGCGGGCTTTGCCGGCCCGGACGACGTCATTCAGGGCTTCCAGCGTTTCTTCAATCGGGCTGTCGTAGTCCCAGCGGTGGATCTGGTACAGATCGACGTAATCCGTTCCCAGGCGCTTGAGACTGGCGTCGATCGAACTGAGGATATGTTTTCGGGAGAGACCGCGGTCGTTGGGGCCTGGCCCCATCTCAAAATACACCTTGGTAGCAATCACCACCTCGTCCCGGGAGGCAAAATCACGCAGGGCTTTGCCAACAATCTCTTCGCTCGCCCCATTGGAGTAGACATTGGCGGTGTCAAAGAAATTGATGCCCAATTCCAGCGCGCGCTTGATAAACGGCCGGCTTTGCTCTTCATCGAGCGCCCACGGCCAGCGCTCGGTCGATCCCCCATAGCTCATGCAGCCCAGGCAAATGCGTGATACTTTAAGACCGGTTGATCCAAATCGAACGTACTCCATTGGTTTCTCCTCTCATACGATTTCTGGACATTGACACTCAACCCAATCCGATGGCGGAGCGTTGTATGTCTGGGTTCTCAAGAACGAAATGGTTGTTGAACTAAGAGCCTGTCGAGCGCGGCACAAGTTTGATTGTCGCGGAACGTGCCTCAGGGCTGACGATGTGGCTGATGATGTTTGCGGCGTAGCGGCGGTATTTTGTACGATAGGCGGCGTCGATCTGGTTATTGACGTCGGGGTCGGCGTCCTCGAAGGTTCAGTGGCTATTTACTGATGGCCGACGATGCGATGCGGCACATACGGCTCTTCCAGGTATGCGACCTCTCCCTGGGTCAGTTTAACAGACAGCGCACCAATGGCATCTTCCAAATGTGTGATCTTCGTTGCCCCGATGATAGGTGCCGTCACTGGCTCCTTCTGTAACAGCCAGGCAAGCGCGATATGAACGCGCGGAACCCGATGCTTTTGAGCGATTTCCGCGGCCCGCTCCACAATCTGTCGATCGGTTTCGGCCGTCGCATCGTATTTGCTTTTCGCGATTTGATCGGTTTCGGAACGAAGCGTGCTTTCCGACGACCAGTCACGCGTCAATCTTCCCGATGCGAGTGGACTATACGGGATCACCCCGATCTTCTCCTCCCGGCAGAGCGGCAGCATCTCCCGCTCCTCTTCGCGGTAGATGAGGTTCAGGTGATCCTGCATCGAGACGAAGCGGGTCCACCCATGCTTCTCGGCGACGTGCAGCGCCTTCTGGAACTGCCAGGCAAACATGGCGGAGGCACCGATGTAGCGGGCCTTGCCAGCCTTCACCACATCATGCAACGCTTCCATCGTCTCCTCAATTGGGGTTTCGTAATCCCAGCGATGGATCTGGTAGAGGTCCACGTAATCCGTCCCAAGCCGCTTCAGGCTTTTGTCGATCTCGCTCAGGATCGCCTTGCGCGACAGCCCGGAGCCATTTGGTCCGTCATGCATTTTGCCATGCACCTTGGTGGCGATGACGACCTCGTCCCGATTCGCGAAGTCCTTCAAAGCGCGCCCGAGGATCTCTTCGCTCGCCCCAATGGAATAGACGTTGGCCGTATCGAAGAAATTGATCCCCAACTCGAGGGCTTTCTTGATGATCGGCCGGCTGTTTTCCTCGTTGAGCACCCATTTGTGAATCCAACGCTCCGCATCTCCAAACCCCATGCAACCGAGGCAGATGGGTGAGACTTTCATGCCTGTTGATCCTAATCGAACGTATTCCATTGTTTTCTCCTATCGAATGATTTTTCGAAATTGAATGGACGGATGTCCATTTTC
>JAKEFB010000180.1 GCA_022616275.1 Chloroflexota bacterium | reverse complement strand
GAATCGTCTATCTTTACGTAGCTGGTCAAATGAACGTTTCACGATAAAGTTGCGGAGAGTTCATAACCCCGGAGTTTACTTGGACAGCAGCCTACCACCATGAATGAAAAAGCTTATAGCTTACAGCTTACAGCTACCTGCGAGGAGTTATGCGAAAAGCCATCATCTTGATCGTTGACGACGACACGGCCGTGCGCCAGACGTTGGTCCGGGACGTGCGCCGGCGCTACGGCCGGAGCTACCGCCTGGTCGAGGCCGGCTCGGCCGAAGAGGCGCTGGCCGCCGCCCAGGAGCTGAAGCAGCGCCGGGAATTATTGGCCCTGACCCTGGCCGACCACCGCATGCCCGGCCGGAACGGCACCGACCTCCTGCTGGCCGTCCGCGACCTCTTCCCCAACGCTCGCAAGGCGCTGTTGACCGCCTACGCCGACACCGAGGCGGCCATCACTAGCATCAACCAGGTTGGTATTGACCGCTACCTGGTCAAACCGTGGCAGCCGCCCGAGGAGCGCCTCTTCCCCGCCCTGGACGAGCTGCTGGCCGACTGGCAGGCCACCGTCCAGTTGCCGGCCATGCGCGTGCGGGGCATCATGACCGTGCCGCCGGTCCGCATCCGCCACGACGCCAGCCTGCATCACGCCGCCGAAGTCGTCGCCCTCTCCGGGGCCGGGGATCTGATGGTCGTGGACGACGAGGGCGACTTCGTCGGCGTGCTCTCCGAAGGAGACATTTTGCGGGCGGCGCTGCCCGATGTGGAGGACATTCTGGAAGAGGGCGGCACGCCGGAAGACGCCTTCCAACTGTTTCTGCGCCGCGGCCGCGACCTGGCCGACAAGCCCATTCTGCCCCTCGTCATCCGCGAGCCGCTGGTGGTCCAGCCCGACGACCACGTGGCCAAAGTGGCCACGTTACTCATCAACCGCCAGATCCGCCGCCTGCCCGTCCTGCATCACGGCCGCCTGGTCGGCACCGTCTCCCGGGCCAATATCTGCCAGGCGGTCGTCGGTATTCTATGAGAATAGCCGACGACCGCATCCCCGCCCGCCGCGTTCTGGAAGAAGCAACTGCTGCCAACCAGCGCCTGGGGCACGAGAACCTGGGCTTTCTGTCCGAGTCCCACGGCTTCATGCCCTGCGCCCTCCCCCTGCTGGAACTGCCGGGCAGCCACCGGGCCTGGGACGAAACGGCGGCCGCTCTGCCGGAGCTGTTCCGTACCCTGCGCCTGCGCCCGGTTCTGGACCGGATACCGGTCCTGGATGCCTCGGCCGCCGCCCTGCCCGACCTGTTCGCCTTGCGCGCCTCGGCCATCCTGAGCATCTTCGCCCACGCCTACTTCTACGTCGAGGCCGTGCCCCCCGGCCGCTTCCCCGACAGCATCCTGCTCCCCTGGGCGACGATTAGCCAGCGCTTGCAGCGGCCGGCCCCCCACCTCTCCTTCATTGACCTCAACGTCTACAACTGGCAGTTCATTGACCCGGCCGCCCCCGACCCGATGCGCATGGAGAACCTCCGCCTGCTCATCCCCATCCTGGGCAACGAAGACGAGCGCCGCTTCCAGGCCGTGCCCATTGAGATACTGGCCCGTTTCACCCCGTTGCTGGGGGCCGTCGTCCGCGCCCAGGAAGCGGCCGCCCGCGACGACCCGGCCGCCCTGAAGCAAGAGCTGCTGGCCATCACCGCCGGGCTGGAACGGCTGACCTACGACTCTTTTATGAAAGTCAACCCCAACGCCCACAGCCCGCTGTACGTCAACCCGGTCGTCTGGGGCAAGACGGTCGCCCCCCTGGCTACCCCCTACCAGGCTGACGGCAGCGTGCCCGGCCCCAGCGGCACGGCCATCCCCGCCTTCCAACTGCTGGACATCTTCTTCGGCCGGCAGGGCTACAACAGCAGCATCGGCCACGAGACGGCCCGGGCCCGGTCCTGGTTTCCGCCGCACTGGATCGCCTTCCTGAACGCCGCCGAAGCGGTGGACGTGCCGGCTTACGTGGGCCGGGTGGGCGACCCGGAGCTGGACGGCCTCTTTCGCCAGGCGCTGGACGCCTACGCCGCCGACACCGGGCTGCTCGGCCGGCACCGCCTCAAGACCTACGGCTTCCTCGACCTGTCCTTCAAGGCCGGCCGCAGCAAGACCTTGGGCGGCTTCGCCGGGCAGTTCGACGACCGGCTGTGGGACAGGATGGACGGCGAGCTGGACACGGCCCGCCGCGAACGGTACGGCCTCCGGCCGCAGGCCGTGGCCTACGCCCGCGTCAAGCGGGTGGAGGAACTGGCCAACAGCGAGACGGATACCGTCCGGCGGGTGGTCCTGGACGTCGCCGGCCGGGGCCTGCGCTACCACCCTGGCGACCGCTGCGCCATTCTGCCCGAAAACAGCCCGGAGCTGGTCGAGCGGACGCTGCGCGCCCTGCGCGCCCAGGGCGACGAGCCGGTGGCCCTGACCACCGCCTGGCGGGGTCACGCCAACCTGCGCGAGGGCTACGAGGGGGCACAGGTGTTGTCGCTGCGGACGTTGTTGGCCTTCGGCCGCATCCGGCCGGTGAGCCGGCTGGTGGCCCGCGCTCTCTACAGCCTCAGCCACAACCCCCTGTTGGGCGAGATTATCGAGGCCCGGGCCGAAGACCAGTGGGAGCTGTGGGACCTGCTGGAGATGCTGGCCACCTGCGGTTTTAATCCCAAGCAGTTGTGGAAAGCGCCGGCCGGCGAGCAGGAGAGCATTGGCCGGATTGTGCCCCCGGAGTCGTTCCGCATGTACTCCATCTCCTCGGTCATGGACGATCCGGCGGCGATGGCCGCCGGCGAGTTGAGCCTGACCGTCGGCCGGCTGCGCTACCAGACGGCCGCCTCTCCGGTCACGGCCGGGGCGCCCCGACACGGCACGGCCTCCGATTTCCTAGCCCGGCTGGCCGACGACGGCCTGGGGCGGCCGGGCAGCGCAAACGGGCCGCGCAGCGTCACCATTCGCCTGGTCCATCCGCCGCGCTTCAGCCTGCCGGCCGATCCAACCCGGCCGGTGGTCATGCTGGCCGGCGGCACCGGCCTGGGCCCCTTCCGCAGCCTGCTCCAGGCCCGCCTGGCCCAGCCCAACGGCGGCCCTAACTGGCTCTTTTTCAGCACCCGCACCCCGGCCGAGCTGCTCTACCAGGAGGAGTGGCGCGAGGCGGCGGCCGGCGGCCGGCTGCACATGCGCGTCACCTTCTCCCGGGCCGACCAGCGCGCCCGTCTCGACCCCGGCGGCGACTTCGTTTTCACCCCCGCCCCGCGCGGCCGGCTGGACCGGGAATTGCTGGCCCCGGAAACGGCCGCCCTGTTGTGGGAACTGCTGCAAAGCCGGGCCGAGGGCGGCCAGGGGGCCACCTTTTACGTCTGCGGCCGGACCGGCTTTGCCAATACGGTCATGGCCGCCATCAAGCAGATTTTGGCCCAACACGCCCCCGGCCCGGAAGCGGAGCGGCCGGCCCAGGCCCAACGGGCGCTCTATCGCCTGGTGGGCGAGGAACGCTACCTGCAGGAGATTTTCACCACCTACAGCGGCCCGCAGAGCGCCCAGCGCCGCCTGATTGACGCTTCGGAAGTGGTGACGCGCAACAACGAGGCTGAGGGCTTCTGGATGATTCTCAACGGCCGGGTCTACGACCTGAGCGAATTTGCCCACCTGCACCCCGGCGGGCTGAAGATTATCCAGTCTTACGCCGGCATGGACGCCACCCACGCCTACCGCACGGCGCTGCACGACATTAACCCGGAGGTAGACGCCATGCTGGGCATGTTTAAGCTGGGAGCGGTGCGCCGGCTGCGCTTCGGCCAGGCCTGGGGCGTAGCCGTGGGCGAGAACGGCCTGCAGGTAGTCACGCTGAAGGAGCTGTACCGGGCCTGGATTTCTTACCTCTATACCGCCGTAGAGATGGAGAACGCCATGACCAACGATTTCGGCGTGCGCGGCGAGCCGGTCACCTACGACGAACGGCCGGAGGCCATCCGCCCCTCGCCCTACAAGGTCCAGGCGTTGCTGCAAAGCCACGAGCGCTTCTGGCACAGCTACCTGGCTAAACTGGCCGGGCCGGCGCTGCACCACCTCTGGGCCTTGACCAGCGGCCTGTGCTCGACCCGCCGGCCGGCGACCTGGATGGCCGGGCGGCTGGCCAGGCTGGCCAGAAGCCGGGACGGCCGGCGCGCCGCCGCGCTTGGCCCGCAGTTGGTCGAGCAATTGCATCGTCTGGCCCAGGCCGAGACCCCCTGGGACGACCCGGCCGTGCAGGCCGTCGCCGCCAGGGTAGATTTTCTGGAAACGGCCGACCGCGCCCTGCTGGCCGATCTCAAGCAGACGCTGCGGCGTGGCCTGCAACTCTTTGAGCAATACGAAAGCGCCACCCTGACCCACGGCCGGGCCGAGCTGCTGGCCACCATCCAGGCCATCCCAGACCTCATCGAAGCCTATTACGGCCGGCTCGCCTCCAGTTCGCAGTAACTGCTAATGAACTTTAACTATTTAATTCGGTAATCAACTAAAACGCCCCAAGGGTCATTCTGAGCGGAGTCTTCGGAGCGAAGAATCCCTACGGGCTTTACCGATTTATTTTCTTAAGGTTCATAAGCGGTTACTACGAACCAGACACCGCTGAAGCGGTTACTACGAACCGGGCACCGCTGAAGTGGTTACTACGAACCAGACAACGCTGAAGCGGTTACCACAAACCTTGAGGGTTAGATGCAGATCACCATCGTCGCCCAGGGTTCTCGGGGCGACGTCCAACCATACGTCGCCCTGGGCGCCGCCTTGCAGCGGGCCGGCCACCAGGTCCATATGCCTGGCTTCGAATGTCACCGGCGACCAGCCTTTTTGGGCCGAACGAGTGACCCGACTGGGCGTTGGGCTGCGCGGCGCTCCCTTCTTCCGCCTCACCGCCGAACAGTTGGCGGCCGGCATCTCCCGCGCCGCCAGCGACGACGGATTGCGCCAGCGCGCGGCCGGCTTAGGCTGGCAAATCCGGGCCGAAAACGGCGCCGAGAAGGCGGTGAAGATTATAGAAGAATCTAACCGCTGAGAACGCAGAGGGTTTTAGAGAGAGTGTGTTACAATACGCTTATAAGAGCAGACGATGGAGCGTATAAATGGGACGTATCAACTGGAAAGAACGCATTGTTATTGATCCCGGCCTGTACCACGGAGAGCCTTGCATCAAGGGAACGCGTATTCCGGTGGCTATGATTGTTGGCAGTCTGGCCGATGGGATGCCGGCCGAGGAACTCCTGGAAACTTACCCGCAATTAACGCTGGCCGACATTCAGGCAGCGCTGGCATACGCCGCTGACGTGCTGCACCAGGAAATAATGCTTCCTTTCGCCGGTTAAGAACAGTCTCAGTAGCCTCTCCCCGCGGTCTTCGCATTCGTTTCCGGTAACGCAGCGATTCTCAATCTGACTATTTCCAGGGGTGCCTAGGCGTGCCGGGCAGGCTACTATCACAGCCTGATAGGGGTAGAATTTAATATCTGCGGCGAAATCAAAAGCGAAGCGGGGCAATTGAAATCAATTGCCCCGCTTCAGGTGGGTCAGCCAGGCTTTAGGGAGGTGGATAACCACCAGGTGGCGGTTGAGGAGTAGGGGTAGGGGCCTCGGGACCGGGGTAGCCGTTTGGTAAGGGTGGGGAAGGAGGTTCTGAAAGTAGGATGTTCTGTGAAAAAATTGTGGGAAGATATAGAGAATCGCAAGAATCGGTTGAATTGACCACAATAGTGTGACTGCTAATATTTGAAAAGTGCCCAACAGAGTTTACGGCACGTACTTGAATGGTGTACGTACCATTGGTACAAAATAGAGCATTAAAAAAGAAGCTTTCCATTCCTGAGTCAAAAGCCCCATCAGTCGGACTGGCCTGTGACCACCACTGACTACCGTTCACCCGGAATTCAACAGTAACAATCTTGTTTATTGTTTCATCTGGATAAGCCGGTCGCCACGGTTCTGGAAACGGTAGTGCTGACGGAAAAGGAATATCCTCGGTTGAGCCTGTATAAAGGGGCGAGATGTCTGTTGTGGGGCTAGGAGGAGGAACAAGGGTGAGGCTGGGGTTAGTATCAATGGGATTTGGTAACCCATCATTATCGGAATCTTGCCAACCGATTTGCTGTTCTGTGTAACTGTGAATGACATTTTGAATCTGGCCTGTAAGATAATCCTCTGGATACCTCATTATGCTTAGCGGCACATCTATTGCACATGGGTTGTCACAACCGCTCCACAGACAAGGATTGCAATTCTGGTTTTCTCCACCCAAGTAACCAAACTGCGTGTCGCAAGTTGGCGGTTGGTCTAGCTTACAGCTCCACGAAGGAACCTCATCGGGCGCACCAAAAATATGACCCAACTCGTGTGCAGCCACACCATCCATAAAAATGCTGTTGTACCCAT
>JAKEFB010000179.1 GCA_022616275.1 Chloroflexota bacterium | reverse complement strand
CTGTCTATCAAAACGGCGCGATAGCCACTCCTGACCAGCGCTGGAACTTGATAACCCCAATTGCCACTATGGCCGAGTCCGCCATGCAGCAGGATCACGGGAGGGCCGGACCCGTACGTTACGTGCCAGATCCGAGCACCGTCGTGTTCGACGTAGCCTTGATCATTTGTGGCCGGCAACGGCGCCGCGCCGTTCGCTTCAAACCTGCTGAGGTCGTCGTCATACTTTTCCATTCTCATTATTGAAGAACTCCTCCAACACGGGGCTAGGACAGCCGGGACAATATCATGGCCCTGACCTTTCAAAGTGCGATAGCGCCCATCAGGCAGGGCCTCTGCTAATGATTGCGCCGCGTGCCGCATCACCTCAGGGCTTTCCTCGCCGTCTATCACCAGCGTGGGTACTCGGATGGAAGTTAACAGTCCAGTTGGCAATGACCTCATGATCATTCTCCTTTCATGGTTGCCTTCTTCATGTCCATGAAATGATCGCGCTCATCCTTATCAAAATGTTCTAACGCGTAACGTAAAGCAATACGCGGCATGGTGGCCGCATATTGATCTAAAAAGCGTAATAATCTCTGGCGATCCTTCTTGCCTGCCTCACGTAGCGCCCAGCCAGTTGCTTTATGGATTAAATCCTGGTCGTCTTCCAGCAAAGTCTCGGCAATCTTGAACGCGTCGTCTACGTCACCCTTGCCAATGAAATAGAGTGTGCTAACGATTGCCGTGCGGCGTTCCCATGTATCTTTAGAGTGTGCCAGCTTGTACAAAACATCGCGTGGCTTATCAAACAGGTATTGGCCCACGACGTAGAGCGCGCTACGGTCAACCAAGTCCCAACTGTTGATTCTATCGTGGCGTCTTACATAAAGATCGAACAGCTCTTTTCTACGCTCCTCTGCTGTTTTTTTGCTGCGCCCCTGCCAATCCATAATGCTGACGGCGCCCACCCGGGCTTCGTGGATCGGGCTTTCCAGCAATTTCTCGATCTCATCAAGCGGCATCTCGATAAACTCTTTGGCCAGCGCAAATACCTGCCCCATGCCGACACCCATAATCACGTCTTCCTCATCGGCTGCCAGATGGCGGTGAGCTTCGGCTTTTTCTGGCGTACGAACCATTTCCAACCTGGCAACGAACCGCTGGGCAGTGAATGCCTGGGTATCTGGGATGGTTGTCGCAGCAGGTCTTCTGACGTTCTTGTTTTTTAGCGCCATGATTAGATTTCCTCTTTTGCCGGCTGGTAGGTCACGATCACCACGCCGTTATCCGTCGTCTGGGTATCGATAAGCTGGAGCGTGGCGAATGCACTGTCGTCGGTGAAGAGACGGCGCCCGGATCCCAAGACGAGCGGGTGGATCAGGAGGATGTACAGGTCAACCAGGCCGTGCTTCATCAGCGTCTGAACGAGGATGCCGCTGCCCATCACCAGGAAATCCTTCCCCGGCTGTGCCTTGAGCCCGGCCACCGCTTCCGGCACGTTGCCCTTAAGCAGGGTCGAGTTGCTCCACGGCAGCGGCTCCTTCAGCGTCGTTGAGGCAACGTACTTCTGAGCGTTGTTGAGCACCTCCGTGTAAGGGTTATCGCTTTGGTTGGGCCAGTACGCGTAGAAGTCTTCATAGGTCCGTCGCCCAAACAAGAGAGGGCCGGCGTTGGCCAGGTTTTCTCCAGCCACGTGGCTCATTGCGGCGTAGGGCGCCGCCCAGCCGCCGTGCTGGAAGCCTCCGCGGAGGTCCTCGTCGTGTTGTCCCGGGGCTTGCATGACCCCGTCGAGCGTTAGATTCGTGAACACAATGATTTTTCTCATAATGTTGCTCCTTTCATGGTTGCCTTCTTCATGTCCATGAAATGATCGCGCTCATCCTTATCAAGTTGACGCCCTGGATTTCTTGTCCTTTGCCATATTTGTCAGGCTCCCCCCTTCTTCAAATACAAAACCGCAAGACCGGCCGCTTCAAACGGAGCGCTGAAGCCAACGGAGGTTTTGTAAGTTGCTCCTCACTTTTCGCTGGCTGGTAGGTCACGACCACCACGCCGTTGGGGGTTGCTTTCTACTTTATTTGACAGGCTGATACCGCTGAAACAGAACATCCGTTGGAAGCGCCTGTGATTCGATGAGTTTCAAATTGATGCGCTTTCCATCTGGAAATAATCGCTTGCCGCTACCCAACACAAGCGGATAGACATGCAAACTGTATTCATCCACCAGATCGTTTTCTGCCAGTGTGTGAACCAACACGCTGCTGCCGTCAATGAGGATGTTTTTGCCGGGTTGTTCTTTCAGCTTGCGCACTTCTTCGACGACATTGCTGCTGATGAGCGTTGAGTTTCGCCAGCCCGCCGCGGATTTCAACGTGGTGGAGACAACAACCTTACGGATGCCGTTCATCACATCCCCAAATGGATCACCAGCAGGCATCGGCTCGAACGCGTCGCCGTGGGTTTGCCACGTCTTTCGTCCCAGCAACAGCGTGTCGGCCTCTGTCATCACCTCAAAGAAGTGTTTGCCAATGTCATCATGCCAATACGGCGACGTCCAACCGCCATGCACGAAGCCGCCATCGGTATCTTCGTCTGCACCACCCGGGGCCTGGATCACGCCGTCCAGCGTAATGAACTCATGTACGATAATTTTTCTCATGGCTACTCCTTTTTTATACTAGCTACTGACTATCTATCAATTTGCTTCAAGCAATCAATTTGCTTCAAGCACGGACAAAATGTTGCTCGCGGGGTCTGTAAACCAGGCTATCAGTGGACCCCCACCACGGAAAATTCCCTTTTCGTCTGTCTTCAGCTCAGCCTCGTCGTAGTGCTCGAAACGGACGCCACGCCTGGTGAGTTCCTCTACGGCCTGTTCAACATCATCCACAGGAAAATTCAGGATGGTAAACGTGGCCGGGATGTGGTTCGGCTTGGGATAGATTAACACCCTGGCCCCGCTACCTAGATGCAACTCTAATAAGCCGTTCATTTCAGAAACTTCCAGCCCGAGGGTCTGGCTGTAGAACTCCTTCGCTTTTTGCAGGTCGTCAACCGAAAAACCACTAAATGCCTTCGTATCTTTAAACATGGGTCTACTCCTTTTTTGCTTATGTACTCTATCTCTCAGATGGTGGTGAGTACAGTCAATACGCTTGTCAGAATACTTGTCCAGCGCGGCCGCCGTCACTCATGTTACTCTCCAGTGAGCACGTCAGGCTGTGTGGGCGCGGCCGGATGCGGGAGCGATGTTGTGGTTCAGGTGGAAGACGTTGTCCGGGTCGTAGTGGGCCTTGAGATCGGCCAGCCGGCGGAGCTGCTCCGCGCGGTACGCCCTCCGAACGCCCGAATCGCCTTCGTCTGCGAGCGTATTAATGTAGACGCCGCTCGCGAACGGTTCGACGGCGGCTCCATACCGGCGTGCCGCCGCGATTTCTGTCTCGTCCTCGGCCGGATCGGTCCAGGCCGTCGAGGCCACGAATTCGACGACTGCGTCGCGCTGGCTGAAGGCCGTTTCGTCGGCGCCGACCTCGCCGATTGCGCCACCGTACGACTGGAGGTTGCCGTGGAGCAACCCGGCCCCTGAGCGGGCGACCGAAAGGAAAGCCTGGATCGCGCCGTCGCTCAACTCGCGGAGGTAGTGGCCCTTCCAATACCGTCGCAGGCCATATCGGGCCGGCTCGTCGTCCATCGTCTGGAGTTTGAGATAGCTCATCTCAGCGATCTTCTCGTTGACCGCCGGCCCGAACTCGCGGAAGGTCGGCAGCAACCGCCGGCCTTCGTCGGGATCGCCGACCCAGACATAACCGACGCTCGCCAGCGGCCGGCCGGCCGGCGTTTGGCCCGCCCATGCCGTCAACGTCGCCTGCCGCGGCGCGGAGGGGAGAAACTCGGCCCAACGCCGGATGGCGCCACCGGCGGCGTCCACCTCGTAAAAGAACTCCGCCAGCAAGACTCTCGTGCCGACCGGATGGAGGCGGAAGACGAACTCGGTGACGACGCCGAAGTTGCCACCGCCTCCACGCAACCCCCAGAAGAGGTCGGCATTCTCCGATTCACTCGTTCGCACGACCGAGCCATCGGCCGTCACCATCTCGTACGACTCGACGTTGTCGCACGACAGACCGAACTGTCGGGCGAGCCAGCCCATTCCGCCCCCGAGCGTGAGCCCGCCAACGCCCGTGTGCGAGATGTTGCCGGCCGTGGTCGCCAGTCCGAACGCCTGGCTGGCTCGATCCAGTTCACCCAGCCTCGCCCCACCGCCGACCCATGCCCGTTGCTGGTCGGCAGCGACACGCACCGAACCCAAGAGGGACAGGTCAATCAGCAGGCCGCCTTTGGGGACGGCCAGACCGGCCACACTGTGGCCGCCGCCCTTGACGCCGATCTCGAGGTCCCGCTCGCGTCCAAAGCGAACGGCCTGTGCCACGTCAACTGCGGTTGTCGGGCGGGCGACAACCGCCGGCCGCCGGTCAACCATCGCGTTCCAGACCGTTCGGGCGGTCTCGTAGTCGGGATCACCTGGGCGAATTAACTGTCCGGTCAGGCTACCCCACGCTTCGGATGATCCGGTAGCGCGAGGCCTATCACGAAAACTGCTCATCAGTAGTTCTCCTTCCTTCACTCTTAGGGCGTTGGTAAAGTGGTCATCTCGCGCTTGGTAAGCTCGGCGACCGCTCCATCCGGCTCTAGCTCCGGCTGCGGCTCAAGTTCGGAGCGCGCGGGCACGCGGCGGAGCAGGGCCACGGCCAGGACCGCCGCGCCGATGGCCACGGCCGCGCTAATGGCGGCGGCCAGGTGCAGACCCTGGACGAATGCGTCGCGGGCGATGTCGAGCAGCGCCAGGCCGAGTTGGTCGGGCAATTGCTGGGCGACACCCACGGCCGCGCCCAGCGTGTCGCGGGCAATCTCAGCCGTCTCGGCCGGTATCCCGGCCGGGAGGCGGCTGGCCAGCCCGCTCCGGTACACGGCTGTGCCGATGCTGCCCAGGATGGCGATGCCCATCGCTCCGCCAAGTTCGGCCGCTGTCTCCGAGATGCCCGAGGCCGCCCCGGCCCGCTCGGGCGGGGCGCTGCCGACGATCAGCTCGGTCGTCAAGGTGAACACCGGCGCCAGAGCCAGCGAAATCAGGACTGAGGCGGTCACGACGATCGCCAGGCCGGCGGCTGCGCCGACCTGGGTCAGCACCAGGAGGCCGGCCGCCGCCAGGATCAGGGTGGCGCTGAGCACGAAGGCCGGGCGAAAGCGGTGTATGAACCGTGGCGCCACATTGGACCCGACGATGAACCCGACGGCCGAAGGCAGCGACGCCAGGCCCGCCTGCAAGGGCGATAGGCCGAGCACGAGCTGCAAGTACTGCGCGATGAACAGGAAATATCCGACCGCGACGAAGATGGCCACTACGTTGGTAGCCAGCGACACGTTGAAGGTGGGTATCCGGAAGAGGCGCAGGTCAATCAAGGGGTCGGCCAGCCTTCGCTGCCGGCGCAGGAACAGGAAGCCGGTGGCCAGCCCGGCCAGGATAGACAGGGCCGGCAACCATCCCAGGCCATCCTGGGCGATCTCCTTAAGGCCGTAGATCACCGCCAGCACGGCCGCCAGCGACATCGCCGCGCTGCGCAGGTCCAGACGCCCCGCCTCGGGATTCCGGAACTCCGGTAGCACGCGCGGTCCCAGCGCCAGCAGCAAGGCCATCACCGGCAGCGCCAACAGGAAGACCGAGCCCCACCAGAAATACTCCAGCAACACCCCGCCCAGCACCGGGCCGATCGCGCCGCCGGCCGAGAAGCCCGATATCCAGATGCCGATAGCGACCGAACGCTGCCTGGGGTCGAGGAACATGTTGAAGATCAGGGACAGGGTCGAGGGGGCCAGGGTCGCCCCGGCGACCCCCATCAGCGCCCGGCTGGCGATGAGCATCTCGGCGCTGGTCGAGAACGCGGCCAGCACAGAGGTGATGCTGAACACGGCCGCGCCGATCAAGAGCAGCCGGCGGCGACCAATCCGGTCGCCTAGCGTGCCCATGGTGATCAGCGACCCGGCGACCAGGAAGCCGTAGATGTCCACGATCCATAGTAATTGGGTGCTGCTGGGCTTGAGGTCCGCGCTCAGGCTCGGCACCGCCAGGTGCAGCACCGTCAGGTCCATGGCGTAAAGCACGCAGGCCAGGATGAGGACGGCCAGTCCGATCCACTCCCGCCGGCCGGCCCGGGGTGGAGTTGTTGTATTCATGCGCGATCCATTCTCGTTAGTGACTGTCATAACGTCTCCTTTGGCGTTACAAATATGCAAAATCTAACACAGCCAGGGTTATGCCGCCACGGGCTGGCGAGCGGCATAAGACAATGGTTGAGACTGAGCACGCCCCCGCAGACCGGCAAAAAGGTCATCCTCCACCTGGCGCCCGCCGTTGACCAGGCTCAGCGCTCGATAATAGCTTTGCCTGCCCCACAAACGGGCCTGGTACGCGGCCGGCAGGGCTTTCAACTTCTGATAGTCGGGCAACTGGGAGCGGTGGCATTGAACTGCTTGTAGGATTTGCTCCCCATAAGCGGATGTATCAATCCAGGTGGTAATGGCCCACTCCGGCCAGGCGGTAAAGCGCCGCTCGACGCTATCCACCGGCATCACCAAACGGCCGAAGGTAGCCTCATAAGCCACTTGCTCCGCTTGAACAAAAGCTCGATAGTACAGTTTGGCCACCCGGTGCGGCGAATCTGTGGTCAGGCCGGGATAACTGGGGTCGGCCGCGGCCATCACCGCCGTGGTGGTCAACTGGGAAATGGCAATATGGTCGGGGTGGCCATACATACCGTTGGGGTCAAAAGTGACCACCACGTCCGGCTGAACCCGGCGCAGATGGGTCACAATTTTGGCGATGGCTTCGGCGTGGTCAGCTCGATCCAACTCGCCATCATGGTAATCCAAAAAAACGACCTCCCGCAGGCCAAGCACCTGGGCCGCCGCCCGTAGCTCGGCCTGGCGCAGCCGCCCCAACGCCTGCGGCCCTGGATAATCGGCCGCCGGACCGAACCAACCGCGTTCGCCGCGAGTGGCCATGATCAGATGGGTTTGGACGCCTGAGGCGGCATATTTGGCTAGAATCCCCCCGGTTGCCAGGGACTCATCGTCGGGATGAGCCAGCACACACATCAGTTTTAACGGTTTATAATACATCGCTTACCTTCGCTACCAGTGATAGGGATCGGACGGCTACCCAGCTTGTACTCGCTTGAGCGGTAACACGCCTTCTATACTTGCTGTGGCCGGTTTCTGACCGCGCCACCTGGTCCAGGTTTAGCACAAGCGTTCTAATACTATACACCTTTTACTTCAAATAGTCAAGTATATACATCAAATTTTAATGTGTAAGATGTTATACTTGAATTCTGTAGTTTTTTTTATATACTATGAGAATATGAAAAACAAAAGTTACAGCCAGTACTGTGGGCTGGCCTACGCCCTGGATATCGTTGGCGAACGCTGGACGCTGCTCATTGTCCGTGAATTAATTCCTGGGCCACGTCGCTTTACCGATCTCGTGGAGGGGCTGCCAGGGATCAGCACCAATTTGCTTTCGGAGCGTCTCAAGAGCCTGGAGCAGCAAAGAATCATCCGCCGTCGCGCCCTCCCCCCGCCGGCCGGGTCAACGGTATACGAGCTGACCCCATTGGGGCAGGCTTTGGAAGAAACATTGCTGGAACTGGGGAAATGGGGCAGCCAGTTTGTGCCGCCCTCGGCCGGAGAGGCTGCTTTGCTGAATGTGGGTTCATATGCGCTGACCCTCAAAACCTTTTTCCGGCCGGAGCAGGCCCAAGGGGTCAATGAAACCTATGAGCTGCGTATTGACGATGAGGTCCTTCAGGTGCAGTTTGAAGCGGGGGAGATCCGCGTTCAGCAGGGCGAGGCCCTAAAAGCGGACGTTGTTTTCCACACCGATATAGCCTCGTATCTGGGGTTGTTGACGGGGCAAATTCAGCCGGACGAAGCCATTGCCGGGGGACTCATTCGGATCGAGGGTGATCCTGGCGCTTTAAGCCGGTTCCTCAACGTGTGCAGCGTAGAACAGGCCAGAGCGTAGGTCACTGTCACTTTATGAAAGTTAAAAATTTATTTCGGTAATCAACCCGCCTTAACCCCTGAAGGGGTTTCCCATTTTCAGCCCAGTCAATTCTATTGACTGGGCTTTTGTTACGAAACTGTGACATTTCAACCTCGTTGCCGTGATATACTATAGTACTATAGCTGTAGTACTATAGCAGGCCAGTAATGTATGCAAGGGAAATATTGTAAGGAGGAAAAAATGCCATCACGTCGGACAACAGTTTTTGCTTTCGTCATTATTTTACTTGTGTTAATCGTCTCTAGCAGCGGCGTTTCGGCCGGTTGGGCCCAATGTCGCAGTGATCCCCTCGTTATTCTTTCTAACGGCCTGGTATTAGATTTAAGCGCCGATATCGGCGTCTTCCTGTGGAATGTTCAGAACGTTGATTATGTCTTGCATGTACCCGAGGGCGTTACCCTGGTAGCCAGCATCTCCACCCCCGCCTGGCCAACGACCCTTGAAACCTTCACCCTTTATAGCGACAACCCGCCTGGGGAATACCATTCCATAACGACTGTCTATACAAACCAGGGCAATGCCACTGTAACGGCGCATACCGTTCTTCTTTCAGCTTTAGGCTTACAACTAGACGCGGTTTCTGTTCCTGGTGTTGAACAGCAGGCGCTGTATGCCTACTTAAACACTCCTTAAATTGCGCCAAAGGGAGTTATTGAGGGAACAGGGGGGTTAGCGAGATGATATTAAGCAGTTCATTTTCAACAGGCATGGCTTGACCTTCAAGCCATGCCTGTTGCCATTCTGATTCCGGCAACTGCTTTTTAGATTCTGCCAGCCAGTTCTCGTAGGTGACCTGGTCAATGGCATCCAATTGTCCCCCAAATCGTTGAAATAGAGCCTGGGCGGCGCTGAACAGGCGCACACCATGTTTGGGATTGCCTAAATTCAAAATGGCAACGCCCAGTCCGGTCAAATTCCAGCCAACGTAGAGCTTTTCCTCCATGGTCCTTAGCAAGCTCAAACTTTCCCGAAAAAAATTCTTTGCTTCTTGAAACTGCTTCTGGGCCAGTTTGACCTGCCCCAAATTGTGCAGCACGAGGGCCTGGCCCATGGCATAGTTAAGATGCTTATATAGTTCCAGGGTTTTGTTGTAAAAAGTCACGGCTGCTTTATAACGCATTTGGATGCGCGCTATCTCGCCCAGGCCATTCAGGGTAATGGCCTGGGTCTCAGATATGCCCAGCGCTTCTCCCAGTTCTAAAGCTTCCAAAAGGAAAGTGTTGGCCTGCTCATAATGCCCCTGGTAAAAGGCAAGCTGGCCCAGGTTGTTCAGGGTGTGGACGGCGCCGGCCGTATCACCGGCGGCGCGGAACAAAGCCAGTGCTTCGTTAAACAACTGGCCGGCCCGCTCCTGTGCCCCTTGCTGCAAGGCCCCTTGCTGCAAGGCAATCTTTCCCAGGCTGTTCCAGAGGGTGGCCTGGCCTATCGGGTCTTGCAAAGCCTGGTACAAAGCCAGGCTTTCCTGGAAGTATTGCTCAGCCTGAGCCAATTTTTGTTGGAACATAGCCAGGCGGCCGGCGCCAAAGAGCGCTTTAGCATAGTGGACAGGCGAGTGAGTTTGAGCTGAAGTTTTGGCCAGGATCTCCTCTAACCATAGAGTACCTTCACTTAAATAACTATAAACGGCCCACAACCGCCATAAAATACTGCCCAGGCGTAAAGCTGTTTCCGGCGAATCTTCCTTCAGGCTTCGATTCAAGAGTGCCCGAAAATTATCATGCGCTTCTTCCAGTCGTTTAAACCAGGCGCTCTGCTCCGCGCCGGTTAGATAAGGTTCGGCCGTTTCAGCCAGCTTGAGGTAGTAAGCGGTATATTTTTGCTGCAGCTTTTCCAATGGCTCTCCAGAGCTGAGTCGTTCCAAAGCGTATTCGCGCAGAACCTGCAACAGCCAGAACCGCGGCCGGCCGTCTTGGCCCACACCTTGCTGCAGTAAACTTTTCTGGGCCAGCCCTTCGAGACTGGACACACCCACGATCTCTCTTGCCGCTGCAGCAGAAAAACGGCCGGCAAAAATTCCCAGCCGGCTAAAGGCCTCTTGTTCCTCCTGGGCCAACAATTCATAACTCCAATCAATAGCCCCCCGCATGGTCCGCTGCCGGGCAGAACGGTCCCGTGGGCCATCTGGCAGGAAAGCCAGGCGGTCCGAAAGTTGCCTCGCTAATTCACTGAGGGTAAACGTGTACACCTGGCTGGCGGCCAATTCCAGGGCCAGGGGCAGGCCGTCAAGCCGAACACATAACTCAGCCACCTGGCGAACGTTATCTGGGGTAAGCACAAAATCAGGATCGGCCGCTTCAGCCCGGCTTACAAATAGTTGAACGGCCGTATAGTGGCGCAACTCCTCGTAGCTCAACTGTTGGCGAAGGTCAGGTAAAGGCAACGGGGCCACGTTGAAGAGATTTTCCCCATAGAGACGCAGCGGTTCCCGGCTGGTAGCCAAAACGTTAACCTCAGGCGCTTCGGTTAATATCTCACTGATAAATGGCGCTGCGGCCAGGAGATGCTCGAAGTTATCTAATACCAACAACAACTGCCGCTTACTTAAGTAAGCCAACAACTGTTGTTGAATCGGTTTTTCGCCCTCTTCAGCCATGCCGGTGGTCCGGGCAATCGCGCCAGGCAACAGATCCGGCATTTGAACCGTCGTTAAGTCAACGAAGAAAACGCCGTCAACAAAGTTAGCTAACAGGTTTTTGGCGACTTCTAAAGCCAACCGGGTTTTCCCTGTCCCGCCGACGCCAACAAGCGTTAACAGGCGCATGCCGGGCTGCATCAATTTACTCTGGATTGCCGTCACTTCTTGCTGGCGTTGCATAAACGGCGTTGCCGGCGCAGGTAGATAATGGGGAGGGGGTGCTTTCTTGGCTTCCAGCGAAGGGAGCACGTCGGCGATTGTGCCGGTCACCTTCTCAGGCTCCTCCAGGTCGGCCAGCATTTCTTCCATCGTTTGATAACGTTTATCTGGCTGCTTGGCCAGGGCTTTGAGGGTGATGAATTCTAACCCCTCAGGTAGATCGGCCACCAATAAGCTGGGCAGAGAGGGCGCTTCTTTAACATGCTGGAATAGCACAGCGATTTCAGTCTCGGCCGTAAAAGGCAGGCGGCCGGTAATTAACCGGTAGATCACCACCCCCAGACCGTAGATATCTACCCGGGTATCTAAAGGGAAGCCCTGGATCTGCTCGGGGGCCATATAGTCAGGGGTACCGCTGATATGGCCCTCGCGCGTTAAGTGGGGCGCTGCTACCAATTTGGCCAGGCCAAAATCCATGATCACAATCCGGCCGTCGCGGCCCAGCATAATGTTGCCCGGCTTGACATCCCGGTGAATGATCCCCTGGCGGTGGGCATAAGCCAGCGCCCGGCCCGTTTCACGGATAATTTGCAAGGCCTGCGGCAACGGCAGCCTTTGTTGCCGGGCCTCCAACTCACTCAACTGCTCTTCCAGCGTCTGCCCCTCAATGAACTCCATGGCAATGTAATAGCTTCCGCTTTCGTTGCCAAAATCGTAAATTTGAATGATGTTGGGATGGGTTAGGCTGGCCACGTGCCGGGCTTCCAGGCGGAATCTCTCCCGTAAAAGGGTTTCGTCCGGCAGCGCAGGATGCAGGAATTTGATGGCCACGTAACGGTCCAGGCTTTCCTGGTAGGCTTTGTAAACTGAAGCCGTGCCGCCCTTACCGATCAGATCCAATAGGCGATAACGGCCGTCAATGATCCGGCTATCGGACTCCTGCTTTTTCTCCAGCGACTCAAATCTGTACCCTGCGCCCCGGACCGTATGAATGACGTCCTTCTGAACAGCGCCGGCCTGCAGCTTCTGGCGAATGCGGTAAATATTGGTCCGAATGATGGCACTCGCTTCCTGCGCGCCGGCTTCATAATGATACAGGTTGCTGGCCAGCTCCTGGGGCGACACAACTTGTGGCGCTTTTTGGGCCAGGTAAGCCAATATTTCAAATTCTATGGGGGAGAGTTCAATCAGTTGACCGCCAACCGTCACCGTGCGGCGTGACCAGTCAATGGCCAGGTTGTCAACTTTGAAGAGGCTTTCCAGTTGCGAAGGTATATTCTGGGAAGGCTGCTCGCTTTTCGGATCTTGGTCATCAGTCATTTATGTAGCGTTCCGTGGCACATCAAACGGAGTGAAAATTGTTTCATGTCCAGGCTACTACGAAACGTCAGGCTCGATAACTGGCAATCGCCACCCCTCATAATACCATCATTGCCGTCAATTAACGAATGTTACCATTTTTAATCCTCCCGGAGGCTCCCACCTGATGTTCTCTTCTCTGACGAAGCCTCCGGGAGGATGCCAGAGAAATCTTTAATCCTCCCGGAGGCTCCCACCTGATGTTGTCTTCTCTGACAAAGCCTCCGGGAGGATGCCAGAGAAATCTTTAATCCTCCCGGAGGCTCCCACTTGATGTTGTCTTCTCTGACAAAGCCTCCGGGAGGATGCCAGAGAAAGTTTTGTTAGCCCGTTTGCAGAAGCAGGCTTAAGCTAGTATTGTGTAACTGAGGAGTTCGCATCCTCAGATGCGAACGGCGGGCATCTGAGGATGCCCTACTCCTCAATTCATGATTGACAGAGCAGTAGGAGGTATCAGATGGATCCGATCTTAGTTACAGGCGGCACGGGCACGCTCGGCCGTCATGTCGTGCGCCGGCTCACTGAGGCCGGATGCGATGTTCGCGTCCTCACGCGGCGGACTGGCAAGCATGAGAACGGCGTCCGCTTCATAACCGGGGATCTACTTTCCGATGCTGGGATCGACGCGGCGGTTGATGGCGTCGCGACTATCATCCACTGCGCAGGGAGCAACAAGGGTGATGAGGTAGCAACGCAGAACCTCGTTCATGCTGCTGCGCGCGCGGGTCGGCCGCATCTCGTCTACATCTCGGTGGTCGGCGCCGAGCGCATACCGGTCTCTGGGCCGATCGACCGGATGATGTTCAGCTACTTCGACATGAAGCGGAAGGCCGAGCAGGTCGTTGCCGGTTCCCGACTTCCCTGGACGACGATCCGGGCAACCCAATTCCACGACCTCATCTTCATGGTGGTGGAGATGCTGGCGAAATCGCCGATCGTACCCGGTCCATCGGGCGTCGCGTTCCAGCCGGTGGACTCGGACGAGGTAGCCGCGCGTCTCGTCGAGCTCGCGCTGGGGGGGCCGTCGGGTCTCGTTCCCGACATTGCGGGACCGCGCGCGTACGGCACGGCCGAGTTGATCCGCGGATACCTGGAACGAACCCACCGGCGCCGGCTCCTGCTGCCGCTTTGGCTGCCGGGAAAGGCGGCTCGTGCGCTACGGGCCGGTGCGAATCTCGCTCCCGAGCATGCCGTCGGTACCAGAACGTGGGAGGAGTTCCTCGCAGATCGGTTGGCGCAATCTGAGCAGGTTCGCTGAGGCGTACAAGAGTGGTCTACGCTTCCGTCGGGCATGACTCGCACACAGACGGAGGCGGTGATGAGCGAGTCTCGCATCGTGGACAACGCTCGCGAATTGGCCGCGGGGTTGCAGCAGATCAAATGAGCGGTCGGGGAGATAGGTAACAAAAAAGTCTGGGGACATGGGTTACACATTATGTCGTGTTAGCCTTCCGAAGGCATCCTCGATACGCATGTGT
>JAKEFB010000178.1 GCA_022616275.1 Chloroflexota bacterium | reverse complement strand
TTCCCCTTCCAACTGCCGTATCGCTCTTCGCAGGGCTGTGACTTCTTCCCTCAGCCTCATCCTTTCAGTTTATCAATCTGCCATAAATCTGAAAAGTTACTCTGTAATGAGGAAACCTCTCAAAGGTTGGCGATAAATATCGCGACGATATCCATCACTTGAACCTTCGGGAGGTTGGTTTGGGCTCCCCTCACCTTGTCACCTGTCACCTTGTCACCTTGTCAAGTATAATGGAGACAATGTCCACCGAAGCAGAAATTGAGTCGCCGGGCGAAACGGCTGTTGAACCACTGCCGCCGGCCGCGCTGCGCCTGCCGGTCTCGGCTTTGTGGCTGGGTGGGGCTTTGCTGGTCGTCATGGGTCAGGCCATTTATAGCCAGCTTCCGCCGCCGTTCCGCCAGTGGGTCTACCTGTTGATGGGCCTTGGCCTGGTGGCTTTTGCCCTGGGCGGCTCCCTGGTGGCCCGTCAGCGGCTGCCGGTTTGGTTGCTGCGGCCGGGCCGCTTCCTGCTCGGTTACTTCCAGCTTTCGGCCGGCCAACTGGTCTTGCTGGGCCTGGCCCCCTGTTTTGCCCTGATGGCCTGGCTGGCGGCCGGCGAGGGCTTGCTGGCCCTGAACCTGCCTGTTTCCCTGGCTGCCTGGCTGCTGGCCATCGGCCTGGCCCTGGCCGGCAGCTATAAACGGGAAGAGGCAGCCCCGGAGCCGGTGCCTCGCTGGGAGTGGTTCTTGCTTCTGGGTCTTTTCCTGGGCGCTCTGCTGCTGCGCGCCTGGTCCATTGGCTCGTTGCCGGCCACCCTTTCCGGCGACGAAGGCTCGGCCGGCCTGATGGCCGTGCGTTTTCTCAAGGGCGAGGCCAACAACATCTTCACCATTGGCTGGTTCTCCTTCCCCTCCCTTTACTTTGCCGTCCAGAGCCTGGGCATCGTCGTGCTCGGCCAGACGACCGAAGGCTTACGGCTTGCCTCGGCCGTGGCCGGGGCGCTGACCGTCGTCGGCCTTTACTGGCTGGCCCGCCTCCTTTTCGACCGGGTCACGGCCGTTTTTGCCGCCGTGTTCCTGATGGTGCTCCATTACCACGTCCACTTCAGCCGGATTGGCCTGAACAATATCTGGGATGGCTTCTTTGCCGTCATGATCCTGGCCAGCCTGTGGTATGGCTGGAAGACCGGGCGGCGACCCGGTTTCCTCTTTTGCGGCCTGGCCCTGGGGCTGGCCCAATATTTTTACGTCACTATCCGCGTTTTCCCGCTGCTGCTGCTCATCTGGACCGGCATTGCCTTTCTACAAGACCGGGCCGCCTTCAAACACCGCCTGCCTGACCTGATCCTGGCCGCCTTCGTCGCCCTGGTTGTCTTCCTGCCCCTGGGACTGTTTTTTGCCCGCCACCCGGCCGAATTTAACGCCCCCATGCAGCGCGTGACCATTTTTGAGGGCTGGCTGGAAGCCACCATGCAGCAGACAGGCAAACCGGCCGTGACCATTGTTCTCAACCAGATCAAGGACTCCTTCCTGGGTATCACTCACCTGCCGCTGCGCCACTGGTACAACCCCGGCGTGCCCCTGCTGTTGGCCATACCAGGCGGCCTCTTTTTGCTGGGTCTGCTCTGGGCGCTGCTAAACCTGGACTTGCGCTACGTGCTCGTCCTGCTGCCTCTGGCGGCCACCGTCCTGCTTGGCGGGCTGAGCCAGGACGCGCCGGCCTCCCAACGCTACGTCATGGCCACGCCGGCCGTGGCCATCCTGGTGGCCACCCCGTTGGCCCAATTGGCCGCTTGGCTGCAACAATTCTGGCCGCGCTACCAAAAAGCGATCCTGGTCCTGGCCGCTGTCGTCATGGCCGGCGTGGCTGGCCGTGACTTGTATTATTACTTTTTCGAGGTCTACGATAGCTACGTGTTGGGGGGCTTGAACACGGAGGTGGCCACCAGCGTCGCCCATTATTTGCAGGAGCAAGACCCACCGCCAACCGTCTACTTCTTTGGCTTCCCCCGCATGGGCTACTACAGCTTCTCGACCATTCCCTATCTGGCCCCCGAAGTCGAGGGCGTGGACGTGAACGAGCCGCTGGCCGGGCCGCCAGGCTGGTCGCTCCAGGGGCCGACTATCTTCATTTTCCTTCCCGAACGCGCGGCCGAGCTGGACCACGTCCGCGCCGCCTACCCCGGCGGCCGGTCGCAGAATATCTCCCAAGAAAACGGCCCACTACTTTACATAACATATAAGTGGCCATAGGAATGAGATTAGAAGATTATGTTAATCTCTAATCTCCAATCTCCAATCTCTTACTTGAACCCCGGCGGCCGGCGCAGCTCCGTATTAAACATCGGGCTGGGCCGGCCGCTCCACCGCTCCTGGCTGTTGTCGTTGCGCAGGTGGTCGAAGAAACCCTGGATCCGGCTGTCCAACAGGTCAATCTGGTGCAGCAGGACAGCTTCCAACGTCTTGGGGACGACCGGCGAGCCCCATTCCAGTGTCCCGTGGTGCGAGGCAATCAGGTGGACGAGCTGGCGCAGCTCCTCTTCAGGAAAATTTCCCAGTTCGGCGGCCGCTTTTTCGACGATGGCGATGCCCCGGATAATGTGCCCCACCAGCCGGCCGTCGTCGGTAAAATCAAAACTCTCCTTGGTCGTATACTCCAGGGCCTTGCCCATGTCGTGCAGCAGCACGCCGGCCAGCAGCAAATCCTTATTGACATAAGGATAATGCCTGGCCAGAAATTGAGCGATAGAGACCATACTCAGGGTATGTTCCAACAGCCCGCCCACGTAGGCGTGGTGCATCACCCGGGCTGCCGGGGCGTTGGCGAAGGTGTTGAGGAAGTCGCGCTCCAGCAAAACACGGCCGGCCAACCGCTGCCAGGGCTCACTCAGCCCGGCGATGACCTGGCGCAATTCGGCAACCATTTCCTCACGCGGCCGCTGGCTGGCCGGCAAGAATTGGGTCATGTCAGACACCATTTGCGGATTCAGATCGGTGGTATTAATTTGCAGGGCGCCCCGGTAATTGGTCACCCGGCCGGTAACCAGCGTCACCACGCCCGGCCGGACCCAACCTTCCACGTCGTCCGGTACGTCCCAGAAGATGCCGTTGATCACCCCCGTTCTATCGCGGAAGGTGCATAACAGGTACGGCCGTCCGTCCTTGGTTTCGCGCTGCATCACGTCTTGCAGCAAAAACGGCTCGTTCGACAAATCGTCACCGTCGGCCAGGTCGTTCGTATAAACAGTTTTCACACATACCCCCTTTTGGAGTTGAGAGCTAGAGCGAGAGCTAGAGTTTCTCTTCCTCTCCCTCTCGCTCCAGCTTCTGGATTGACGTTTTTTTAGTTCGGGTTTACTATCCGCCACCAAACCCCGTAGGTCTTTGAGACCTACGGGGTTTCAAAACCACGTTGATTATACCCGTATTTCAGGGAAGAACCGATGCCCTCTCAACCAAAGTCGAAAAGCGCCAACCGCAAATCCCGCATTATCGTCGGTATCTCGGGGGCCAGCGGGGTCATTTATGGCATTCGCCTGCTGGAGATTTTGCGGGGTGTGCCCGAAGTCGAGACGCACCTGATCATCAGCACGGCCGGCGCCCAGACCATCAGCCTGGAGACGGATTACACGCCCAACCAGGTCATGGCCCTGGCCGGCGTCACCTATCGCTTCCACGACATTGCCGCGGCCATTTCCTCCGGCTCTTTCAAGACGGCCGGCATGGTCGTCATTCCCTGCTCGATGAAGACGTTGGCCGGCATTGCCCACTCCTTTAGCGATAACTTGCTGCTGCGGGCGGCCGACGTCGTCTTGAAGGACCGGCGGCGGCTGGTCATTGTTCCCCGTGAAACACCGCTGCACCTCGGCCACCTGCGCCTGATGACCCAGGTGGTAGAAATGGGCGCCATCCTGGCCCCGCCCATGCCCGCCTTTTACCACCGGCCGCATTCTATTGACGACATCATTAACCAGACCGTCAACCGGGTGCTGGACCTGCTGGATGTTGAACTGGCCCAGGACCTCTTTACCCGCTGGCAGGGGGCCAAGGGCGGCGGTGAGCCAGGAAAGTGAAGCCGTCCGCCAGGCGGCCCTGGCTTACCTGGCCGGGCATCAGGTGGTGACGCTGGCCACCACTGGGCCCCTGGGCTTGTGGGCTGCGGCCGTCTTCTACGCCAGCGACGGCTTTGAGCTGGTTTTCCTGTCGGCCGGCCACACCCGCCACGGCCAAAACCTGGCCGCCAACCCCCGCGCCGCCGCCACCATCCAGGAGGATTACCGCGACTGGCCGGAGATTAAAGGCATCCAGCTCGAAGGGCCGGTCCGCCAACTGGCGGGCGCCGAGCGGGCCGCGGCCATTGCCCTTTATCAGGCCAAATACCCGTTCGTCGCCGCGGCCGATGCGCCCCTTCAGTCCGCTCTGGCCCGCGTCAACTGGTACCGCCTCACCCCCGACCGCCTGTACTTCATTGACAACAGTAAGGGGCTGGGCCACCGGGACGAAGTGATTATTTAGGATTGAGGACTGAGTGATGAGTCCGCTGAAAAAATATCTGGGTCGCGAAGAACGCCATGAAATACCAAAGAGGAAATTCGAGAAATTCGTGCAATTCGTGGCTTTTTTAGGAGTCTCAGTGAGGAGCAATGAGTAAGAGCGATTTTGTTAAATCCCCTAATCCCCAAATCCCCGCCGATCCGCAGTTTCGGCAGTTGTGCCAGGAAGTCGTGGCCGGGATGGAACGGTTGGTCATACCCGGTCTGGCCATCGGCATCTTGCACCAGGATCAGGAGTACGCCGCCGGCTTTGGCGTGACCAGCGTGGACCACCCGCTGCCGGTCACCGCCGAGACGCTGTTTCAAATTGGCTCAATTACTAAGACGTTTCTGGCCACGGCCGCCATGCGGCTGGTCGAGATGGGCCAGATGGCCCTGGATGCGCCCCTGCGGACCTACCTGCCCGATCTGCGCCTGGCCGACGAAGCTGTGGCCGCCGCGGTCAACATGCGCCACTTGCTCACCCACACCGGCGGCTGGGAGGGTGATTACTTCAACGACTTTGGCTGGGGCGAAGACGCCCTGGCTCAAATGGTGGCCAGAGTCGCCGGGCTGCCGCAACTGACCCTGCTGGGCCAGATCTGGTCCTATAACAACGCCGGCTTCTACCTGGCCGGCCGGGTGATTGAAGCAGTCACCGGCCGCCCGTTTGAGGCCGCCATGAAAGAATTGGTGCTGGACCCACTGGGCCTGGCCATGTCCTTTTTCTTCCCCGAAGAGGTCATGACCCACCGTTTCGTCGTCGGCCACCAGGTCTTTGAGAAGCAGGCCCGGGTCGCCCGGCCGTGGCCCATCGGCCGCGCCGCCCACCCGGCCGGCGGCCTAGTCAGCAACGTCAAAGAGCTGTTCCGCTACGCCCGTTTCCACCTGGGCGACGGGACCGCCCCGGACGGCGCCCGCCTGCTAACGCCGGAATCACTGGCCGCCATGCAGACGCCCCTCTTTCCCGCCACCGGTCCCGGCCTGATTGGCCTGAGCTGGTTCATCCAGAACGTAAACGGCCACAAAATCGTCGGACATGGTGGCGGCACCAAGGGCCAGATTACCTCGTTCCGCTTCGTGCCGGACTACCACTTTGCCGTGATCGTCTTGACCAACAGCGACACCGGGGGGACGTTGAACTACGAAATTACCAACCTCGCGCTCAAGCAGTACCTCGGCCTCACCGTGCCTGTGCCCACACCCCTGGAACTGCCGGCTGGACAACTGGCCG
Source organism: Chloroflexota bacterium (assembly GCA_022616275.1). Lineage (GTDB taxonomy): Bacteria > Chloroflexota > Anaerolineae > Promineifilales > Promineifilaceae. Next base: position 26,766 of record JAKEFB010000178.1, on the reverse strand, counting down.
AGTATACCGGCCGCTACGAAGCCCCCCTCGATTTTTGTGACCTCGCCTTACAGGACGGTGGCCTGATCCTGCAAGTCACCCCTCGGGGCGGCTTCCCCACGCCGGAGACGCCGCCCGGCCCCACGCCGCCGCCCGTCCGCCTCGCCCTCTACGGCGAAGACCGGGCCGTCATCCTGGACGAGCCCATGAAAGAGTCCTTTGGCGAATTTTTACGCGACCCCGACGGCCGGATCATCTGGTTCAGAGTGGGCGGCCGGGTTCATCGAAGGGTAATTGAGTAATTTGGTAATTAGCTCTTGCGGCCAATTACTTAATTAATTACCCAGTTACTTCAACCATGAGCCAGGAAGACCAGCTACGATGGGACGAAAAGTGGGCGGCCACTAGCCAGGGACCCGACCGGCCGCACCCGCTATTGGCCGGTCATCGTGAGTGGCTAACCGGTGGAATGGCGCTGGACGTGGCCTGCGGCCGGGGACAGAACGCCATCTGGCTGGCCCGGCAGGGCTACCGCGTGTTGGGGGTAGACATTAGCCTGGTAGGCCTGACCGCCGCCCGGGCCGAAGCCAGGCGGCAAGGCGTGGCCAGGCAGACACACTTCGTCCAGGCTGACCTGGATAACTGGCCCCTGCCGCCGGCCGCTTTTGATCTGATCGTCGTCTTTAACTTTCTCGACCGGCGGTTGTTGCCGGCCATTCGCGACGGGCTACGGCCGGGCGGGCTGCTCTTTTACGCTACCTGCCACGTCGGTGCCTTGCAACGCAAACCTGATTTGAATCCCGCTTATCTCCTCCGGCCGGGTGAGCTGGCGGCCGTCTTTGCCGGCTGGCGCATCCTCCACGATGAGGAGGGCCAGGAGCAGAGCCACTTCGTGGCCAGTTCAAAGGTGACTGTCACTTCTGCAAGTGACAGTCACCTGGCGAGATAAGCGGCCGTCTCCGCCAGGCGGGTAGCGTAGCCCATTTCGTTGTCGTACCAGGCCGCCACCGAGACCAGCGTATTGCCCTGGACCTGGATCAACGGCAGGTCAATGATCGAAGAATGCTCGTCCCCGACGATGCGGGAGGACGCCCACTCCTCTTCCAACACGCCCATGATCCCCTTCAGCGATGCCGTGGCCGCGGCCGAGCGGAAGGCGGCTTTGACCTCGTCGGCCGTCGTCGCCCGCTCGGTGACGACGTTGACCTCGGCAATGCTCCCGGTCCGCACCGGCACGCGGTACGCTTTACCTGTGATTTTCAGATCCGGCCAGACGAACAGCAGCGCCTTGGCCGCGCCGGATGACGACGGGATGATGTTCTCCGTCGCTGACCAGGAGTCGCGCCTGTCTTTCATCGGCTGGTCGGTCAGCGACTGGGTGTTGGTGTAGGCGTGGACCGTCGAGAAAAAGCCGGACTTGATCCCGAAATTCTCGATCAGCACCTTGACCACCGGGGCCAGGGCGTTGGTGGTGCAACTGGCCATGCTGACAATCCGGTGCTTTTCCAGGTCGAACTGGTCGAGGTTAATGCCCGGCAGAAGAACGGCGTCGGCGTCCTGCAGCGTCTTGCTCGGCGCGCTGACCAGAACCCGCTTCGCTCCCTGGTCCAGGTGGGCCTGGGCGCCCGGCCGCGTCGTCGCCCGGCCGGTGCAATCTATGACCAGCTCTACGCCCAAATTGCCCCAATCAGGCAGCGCCTGGCTGGAGTCGAAGTAGCGAATTTCCCGGCCGCCGATGAGTAGGCTACCATTCTCGGCCTTCGCCGGCTCCGGCCAGCGACCGTAATTGGAGTCCACTTCAAAAAGCGCGGCCAGCGTGGCCAGGTCTTTAATGTCCGAAATCGAAAACGGTGTAAAAAGCTTGTTTTTTAAGGCTGCTTTAAGGGCCGAACGGCCGATGCGGCCGAAACCGTGAATAGCGATCTTGCTCATTAGTAAATCTCCTTATCTGTCATTAGCTCTTTCACGCGAGGCGTTTTATTCCTTATTATTTCGTTGACTCTGTGCGCAATGCCAGCCATTTTTTAATCGGCCGGCTGTGGGAGACGAGGTGCTATAGTATTCATCCAGGACCTGGCCTAGCGATTGTCCCTGGCTTTCTCGAAACGTCTGTTCGTTGAGTTGGTGGCGCCCGGTCCAGGTGATGCTAGGCTCAGGGATAGCCGGGATACCGCCTTCGGCCGCTGTCCTGATCCACACTGCCCCGCGTTTGTCCCAGGCCGCCAGGTGGGCCAGAATATCCTTGATCGACCACTAATTGCTCGTAAACGGTTCGAGCAACTGCTGGTCGCTGGCCTGCGCCAGCAGCGCTATAAGATGCCTATACTTTGTTCTTAGCTCGTCTAAGAACGACTGCCTGGTCAATAGCTTGCACTTCAAGGTGCCGCCCACCTCTTAACTTCTATTTCGTGAAGTTTTACATGGGTTTATGAAGCCCGTCAAACAGGTGGCGGGTGGCGGCGGCGACTTCCTCGACGGCGCGATTAAAGGCCGCTTCGTTCGCCTTCGAGGGCTTGCGATAGCCGCTGACCTTGCGTACGAATTGCAGGGCGGCCGCTTGCAGCTCGTCGTCTGTCGGTGGCCCCTCCGGCCGGCGGAGTTGTTTGATATTACGACACATATTTTATCCAACCTTAAGTCAGCCAAATCTCATATTCCAAAGCGACGTACGTCCACTCCGGGTTATAACTTATGTCCCGCAACTCGCCAAGCAGCCGCCAACAACCGGAATAACCTCGTCAACCCGGTACCGGCTTACCCCGCTGCCCGGCTGCTGTTCAACCAGTTGCTTGAGTAGCCACTCGTCCTGGCTGGCGGCGAACAGCACCCACAGAAACTCAGCCATCGTCATGCAACTCCTTTCACCGTTATACTCGACCCGGGCATAAAGTGGCATTTCCCGCCCCTTGTCACCTTGTCACCCAGCAACCGTAGGTTGCTGTCACCTTGTCAACTGTACTCCGGCGGCCGGGAAGGGGTGCCGTCAAAAAGTTCGTCAACGACGGCCGCCAACTGGCCGAAGATAGGGTAGCGTTCCGGCTCGGCCACGTTGGCCAGCAGGCTTTCCAGCACGGCCCGATGATACCAGGCCTGCTGTTCCGGCCCCCGGCCGAACCGCTCCCAGACGGCCGGCCCCAGTACACTGTACTGGTGCAACATGTGGACCAGATTGTGGTACTTGTCGGCAGCCATAACCAGCTTAACAGCCAGGGGCGCGTCGCGCAGCCGGGCCACCATGTCTAGCTTGCGGCTCTCCCAGTTGGCCGTTTTTCGGGGCGGTTCGGTGCAGCCGGCCACAATGTCGGCTATTTCGTCGCCAAAGTTCAGCCGAATCTCCTCCAGCGTCACGTGTGTATCCTCGACCGTGTCGTGGAGCAAAGCGGCGGCGACGATACGATCGTCACAACCCATGCGTTGCAATAGCATGGCCACGGCTACCGGGTGGGCGATGTAGGGGACGTTGCCGGTTTTGCGCTGCTGGCCCTCGTGGGCCCGGGCGGCAAAACCGATAGCCCGGTCAATTAAAGACTCCATAGATCAGGAATGTCTCAGGCTGGCTCCTGGTGTGAATGGGAGTAACGATTGAGAAGGATTTTCAAGTAGCGGGCCCGGCCGGCGTCGTCGTACAGGGCCACGGCCGCCTCATCCAGGCTAAACGGCTCGCCCAGGGCCTGGATCTCTCCCAGGTAAGCAGCGTCGCAGCGCATGACCGCTTCCTGGAACAACCGCTCCCCGCCGATTTGCAGGGAGACGGTGGCATCGGCCAGCCGGCCGCCGTTGCGAACCTGGACGACATTGGCCCGGCGGGCCAGGCGCAGGGCGTCGTTGATGTAGCTCCGGGAAAACTCCTCCTGTTTTTTGTTCTGGTAGTAGGCGACCAGGTTGTCCACCAGTTGTTGCCACTCTATTTCTGGTTTGTTCTGCAGCAAGGTAACGATGTCGCGCAAAAGGTCTAGCCGCACCTCCGGCGGCACGACCCGCAACCCCCGCTTCTTGAGCTGCGTACGGTAGAGTTGGTGGCGGGGGGCGGGTTCTTCGGCCTGGAACTCCTGCCGGAAAGCCAGCAAGGTCGTCCCCTTTTGTTGGACGTGGACCATGTCGGCGTGGCGCTCCAGGAAATGGCGAAAGCTGGCGTCGCCCTGGTGGGACTCGTCGAAAACGCCGTTGCTCAATTCCTGCATCCGTTGCTTGAGCAGGCTGGCTCGGACCCGGGGCTGCTCGGCCAGCAGTTCGTCCAGGGCGCGCTGTAGCAATTCCCTGGCGTCGTCGTCAGACAGCCGCCGGCCGATGGCCAGGAAGGCTGGATCGGCCTGGGTCGGCGGGCCTACGTAGAGGGTGCTCCCCTCTTGCTGGACGACAATCAGCTCCTTATGGCGGTCCAGGAATTTGCGAAAGCTCCTATCCCCCTGCTGGATCTCGTCAAAGGCCCCGCTGCTGAGTTCCTGCATCCGCTGTTTGAGCAGGCTGGCCCGGACCAGGGGTTCATCCTCGGTCAATTCGGCCAGGGCACGCTGCAGCAGGGCGGCAATGTCACTGTCGGAGATACGGCTGGGCGCTCCGTTTTTGCTCTTTTGAACCGGTTTCTTACCCGGACGGGTGACGTAGAGCGTCGTCTCTTCCTGCTCCAGTTGGACAACGTCGGCAAAGTCCTGGAGCAGTTTACTGAAATTGCGCTTGCCGTGGCGCGAACGGCTGAAGGCCCCTTTGCTCAGGGCCTGCATCCGCTGCTTGAGCAGGCTGGCCGGGATCCGGCTTTCTTCCTGCAATAGTTGGTCTAGCGCCCGCTTGATCAACTCGGCGACCTGGTCATCTTCGAGCTGGTAAGCCTTGGTGACCAGCTCTTCGTAGTACACATATTGGTCGCACAGGCGGACCAGGCCGGCGCTGGTAGTGTGCCGGATACCCATGCCAATGACCTGTTTGCCTCGCTTCCGCAGGGCCTGGACCAGGGGCATGAAATCCCGGTCCCCAGTTACCAGGACGTACGTGGCGAAATTATGGCCATCTACCAACGTTTCTAGAGAGTCAACGACCATCTGCATGTCGGCCAGGTTTTTGCTGTTGCTACCCAGCCGGACGGTGGATTGCAGGTCGAAGCCGGCCGAGGCCAGCTCCTTGGTCATATTTTCTCTTTGCCGCCAATCGCCATAGGCCCGCCGCAGCACGAGCCGGCCGTTTGTTATTTCTTTAATATGATCCAGGACCAGGTTGATGTCAAAGGTAAGATTAGCTTCCGCGGCTCCAATGACTACATTGTCTAGGTCGAGGAATATAGCAACGTCATTATTCATTGATTTTTAATGCTCCCGATGCAACAGAGCATACCAGTACTGACCGCACTGTTTGTCTAATTTTACTCTAATTGACCTTTCTCGCAATGTCAATCCCCCGTAAGTGGGGAAACCCCGCAGGTTTCGGAAACCTGCGGGATTTGATTGACCAATTGTTTCCCGTGAAACATCGTAGATGACATAAAATTTGTCATTTAGCTAAAGCATGTTACCATATACCCTCAGTCGCTCATTTTACGTCAACCTACAAGCTGTTGGAGGTAGGTCATGAGGAATTTCTTCTGGAATGGGAAACCGTGGCAAGCGTTTAAAAACTTTGCCATTCTATTCTCCTTTGTCGTCAACCTGGTCCTGATCGTCGTCCTGCTCGTTGCCGCACCACTCATTATCCCTATCGTCAGCCAGATCGCCGTGCCGATTGTCGGCGGTCTGAACCAGAGCTTCGTAGATATGGGCCAGGCCAAGATCGTCCGCACCATCCAGGTTGACGACCAGATTCCTATTTCCTTTGATTTGCCCCTGGACACGACCACGCGTGTCAGGCTTACCGAACCGGTGCCCCTCTCCGTGCCGGCCACCATGGTTTTGCCGGGTGGCGGCGGGACGATCAACGGCACAGTTGCCCTGCAGTTGCCGGCCGGGCTGGAATTGCCGGTGGCTCTCAGCCTGGTCGTGCCGGTCAGCCAGACTATTCCCGTTCACCTGGCTGTAGGCGTGGATATTCCGCTGCGGGAAACAGAGCTGGGCCAGCCGTTCGGCGATCTCCAGGCCATCTTTTCCCCGCTGGATCAATTCCTGACCAACCTGCCGGGCAGCAACGAAGAGCTGATCCGCCGCCTGCGGGACAGTGCCACCGGAGCCCAACAAACGCCCCCGGCCGGCCAGGCCAACCAGCCATAGGTTGCAGTGCCTGGCAAGGGGCGATGCAAGCCTGAACGACCGATAACCTCAGCCCCTTGCCAGGCACTTCCAGGGGCGGTAGAAGCTTGAACAACCAATACCCTCCTTGCTCGCAGTGCCTGGCAAGGGGCAGTAGAAGCTTGAACGACTAATAGCTTTAGCCCCTTGCCAGGCACTTCCGCGTGAGTTCATGGCCCAACCACCTGTCTGCGATTACGAAGGCTCCGACTACCAGACCCGCTTTTGGCGAGGTCAGGGCCGGGAATACGAAGACCGGGTTGAGCGCCTGGCCCTGCGCCGCCTTATGCCCCCGGCCGGAACCAACCTGATTGATGTTGGCGCCGGTTTTGGCCGCCTGGCTGATGAATTTGATCGCTACCAGCGGGTAGTCTTGTTTGATTTTTCCCGCTCTTTGCTCCGCGAAGCGCAAAACCACCTGGGTGGCGATCCCCGCTTCCTCTACGTGGCCGGCAACTGGTACGAAATGCCGTTCGTCTCCGGCTTGTTCGACACCCTGGTCCAGGTGCGCACCATCCACCATGCGGCCAACGTGCCGGCGCTTTTCCGGGAGCTGGCCCGCATTGCCCGCCCGGCCGGTTGCTACGTCCTGGAGTTTGCCAACAAGCACAACCTGAAAGCGATCTTGCGCTACTGGCTCGGCCGGCAGGCCTGGTCGCCTTTTGCCCTGGAGCCGGTCGAGTTTGTCGAGCTGAACTTTGACTTCCACCCCCGCTGGATACGCCGGCAATTGCAGGCGGCCGGCTTTACCCCCGGCCGCGCTCTAGCCGTCTCCTTTTTTCGCCTGCCGTTGCTGAAAAGCATTGTCCCGACCGGATTGCTGGTCGCCCTGGACCGGCTGGTCCAGCCGGCCGGCCGCTGGTGGCCGCTGACCCCCAGCCTCTTTATCCGCAGCCTGGCCGCGCCGGCCGGCCCGGTCGCCTCACCCGGCGCCTTTTTTGCCTGTCCCCGCTGCCACGCCCCGCTGGGGGAGGTGCAAGCCGGCCGCCTGGTCTGTCCCAACCCGGCCTGCGGCCGCCACTGGCGCGTAGACAACGGCCTGTACGACTTTAAAGAGCCAGCTCGAGAGTAATCGCGAATAGCGCCAATGCACGAATCGCGCGAATTTTTAAAGAAAAAAACATTCGCGCCATTCGCCTATTTGCGTCATTCGCGTTTATAAGGGAACCCATACTTTCAGCCCCTTGCCGGCCGGCCGGGGTTGTGCTAAGCTACCAGTATGACGCGGTGCGTCATGGCGAGAGAATAATCATGTCAGGCGATGTTCACACCTTTCGAGCGAAGAATGGGCTGTTGATCCGGCTCCGCCCGCTCACGCCGGCCGACGTACCCCACCTCGTCAACCTCTTTGAACACCTCGGCCCCGATAGCCGCCTGATGCGCTTTAACCTCTCCCTGGAAAACCCCGACCCCGAACTGGTCCAGGCCGAGGCCCGGCGACTGGCGCAGGTAGACCCTGAGAACGACGGCGCCTGGCTGGCCTTTGCCGACTTGCCCGGCCAGCCCAACACCCCGGTAGCCGGCGTGCGTTATGTCGGCGTCGAGCCCGGCGTGGCCGAAGCGGCCCTGGCCGTGCGCGACGATCTGCAATCGCAGGGAATTGGCACCGAGCTACTCCGTTTCCTGGTCGAGCAGGCCCGCGCCGCCGGCGTGCGCAAGCTCACCGGTTTGATCCGGCGTAGCAACCAGGCTTTGTGGCGCATCCTGCAAAAAACCTCGTTACCCGTTACTCGCCATTCCGAAGGTCCTTACACGACCATTGAAGTAGCATTGGCCGGGGCAAACCGCGCAGATTTTTAGTTGTGCTTTACATAAAGCCCCGCTGCACAAGGTTTCCGAGGGCACGCTTCGTGCCCCAACCTGCGGGGTTTAGTTTAAGTGCGTATTCCCGTTCCGCCCCAGACACCGTATAATTGGGCCATGCCTGTGACCCGTGCCCTTGTTGCTGGCGCTGCTCCCTTTCTCAAATGGGCTGGCGGCAAAAGCCAGTTACTCAAACAATACCAGGAATACTTTCCCGGCCGCGGCCAGATCGGCCGTTATTTTGAGCCGTTTATTGGCAGCGCCGCCGTCTTCTTCCATCTGCAGCCGGCCCAGGCTCGTCTTTCCGACGTCAACGGCCACCTGGTCGAGGCCTACCAGGTCGTGCAAAAAGATGTAGACGGGCTGATCGAGGCCCTCCGGGTCCACCAGAATGATAAAGAGTATTATTATCAGGTTCGCGCCCAGGACCCGGCCGCAATGGAACCTGTGGAGCGGGTAGCCCGGCTCATCTTTTTGAACAAGACCTGCTACAATGGGCTGTACCGGGAAAACGGGCAAGGTAAATTCAACGTGCCCTTCGGCCGCTACAAAAATCCGACTATCTGTGACGAAGAACGTCTGCGGACAGCCTCAAAAGCGCTGCAAGGCGTCGAAATTTGCCAGGCCGACTTTGCCAGGGCCGTCGAAGAGGCCGCGGCCGGCGATTTTATCTACTTCGACCCGCCGTATTCACCGCTCAGCCCTACCAGCAGCTTTACCAGTTACCACCAATACGGCTTTAGCAGCGAAGAGCAACAGCGGCTGGCTGAAACCTTTCACTGTCTGGCGCAACGCGGCTGCATCGTTATGTTAAGTAATTCCAGCACCTCACTGGTCCGCCAGTTGTACGAGGGCCACAGCTACCAACTGATTGAAATCCAGGCCCGGCGCAGCATCAACAGCAAAGCCGACGGCCGCGGGCCGGTAACCGAACTACTAATACTCAGCCAATCGCCGCCAGGGCTTCGGGAGGGTGTGGCTGGGATATACTAACAATATGATAATAATGATCTCCTTGCTCACCTTGCTCACCTTGGTCGCCTGACTGATAAGCTCTGGTGGAAAGCTCTAAACCTGGCTACTGAACCTGCTCATCCTCAGTTATGAAAATCCGCTTTTTTCAAATCCTTATTTGTCTCTTCATCCTGACATTTATCTATTTCCGTCAAGGTTCTTCCGCTACAGCGGCAAGCACTGACTGGCGCTTTGGCGTCGTCGAGAGCTACGAGTCGCCGGCCGAGGCCACCAACCTGGGCGCAGCCTGGACGCGAGTGCGCTTTCAGTGGGCTGAGGCCCAGGCCGGTGGCCCAGGTACCTGGACGCCCGGCGTGAGCGACGCCCAGATTAACGGCGAAATTGCCGCCGGCCGCCTGGTGGTCGGCATGTTAATTGGCGTTCCCGGCTGGGCCGGCGACGGCAACCAGCTTCCCCAGGGCCTCTGGCTGCCCCACGACGACCCCGGCAACACCTGGGCCAGCTTTGTCCGCGAAGCAGTCGGCCGCTACAACGGCCGCATCAACCACTGGATTATCTGGAACGAGCCCGACGTCTGGGACGTGAACGCCCCCGGCCACACCTGGAATGGCACCGTGGAAGATTTTTTCCAGTTGCAGCGCACCGCCTACCTGGCGGCCAGGCAGACCAATCCCAACGTAGTCATTCACCTGGCTGCCATGACCTATTTCTGGGATGCTCAGTACGGCCGGGAACAATACCTCAACCGCCTGCTCCGGGTCATTGCTGCCGACCCCAACGCCGCCGGCAACAACTATTACTTCGATGCCATCACCGCCCACCTCTACTTCCAACCGGATCGGATTTTTAACGTCGTCCAGGAGTTCCACGCCATCCGCGCCGCGCATGGCATCCCCTGGAAGCCAATCTGGCTGGTGGAGACCAACGCCCCACCGATTAACGACCCGGCCTGGCCGGTGCCCAACTGGACCCTGTCGGTGACGCTGGACGAGCAGGCAGCCTTTATTCCCCAGGCCCTGGCCGCCGGCTTGGCCGCCGGGGCCGAACGTATTGCCGTCTACAAGCTCAAGGACACCCCGGACGACGTCGCCGCCAACCCCGAACCGTTTGGCCTGGTGCGCATGGACGGCAGCCGCCGCCCTGCCTTCACCACCTACCGGGTGGCTGTGCAATACCTGGCCGGCATGACTGGAGCCAGGCGCGAGCGCTGGGACGCCGTCGGCCAGATTCGCCTGGCCCAGGACGGCCAGACGACGACCGTTCTCTTTGCCCGGCTGCCGCTTGGCCAGCAGGCCCAGGTAGAGGCTACCGCCGCCACCGCCGTCCTGGTAGATATGTGGGGCTCGCGGCGGACGATCACCGCCCAAGACGGCTTTTTCACCGTCGAGCTACCCCCGGCCCTGTGTACCCAGTCCATTGGCGATTATTGCATGATTGGCGGCACCACCTATTACCTGGTTCAATCAACGACAGGCGGCAACCCGCCGGCCGCTCCGGCCGGCTCTGGTGGCCCGGCCGCTTCGCCCACCGCCACCGGGACACCGACCACCACCCCCACTGCCACCCCGACCCGCACGCCGCGCCCGACGAACACACCCCGGCCCACGCCTACCCCGACCGCTACCGCTACGGCAACGGCGACAGCTACGACTACCCCCACAACCACCGCTACGCCACTACCAACTGAAACAGCCCAGCCCACGGTGAAGGCGAGCGTAGAACCACCATTGGCTGACCCTCCACCCGTCTCCTTCGGCGCTCTCGGGCGTTGGTTTGCCGGCGGCGGCGCGCTACTTATCCTGGGCCTGGCGGCTGGCTGGCTGGTGAACGGCCGTCGCCGGTTCAGCCATGAAGAATAAAGCGATGAAGATAGTACGACTCCTTTGTTTGTTGTTAGCTGCCGGTTGGCTGGCCACCGCGACCGGCCAGGCCCAGCCGGCCGTCGTCAAGAACGAAGCCATCGTGGATTTTCCCGAAACGGTCACCTTTCGCCTGGAGCTGCCCCCGGGTAGCGCCCTTAGCGACGCCCGGCTGACCTACAGCGTCGGCCGGAACAGTTGCCTGGCGGCCGGGACACAGGTTCCCGTAGAAGTGACTGGCTCGACGTTGGAGTGGACGTGGGTGCTGAGCCGGTCGGGCAACCCGCCGCCGGGAGCGACAATGTGGTGGGAGTGGACTGTCACCGACGCGGCCGGCGCCACCATCACCACACCGCGCCAGGAACTGGCCTTCGCTGACGAGCGTTTTAACTGGCGCACCGTCACGGCCGAGGGCCTTCGCCTGCACTGGTACGAAGGTGACGAGGTCGGGCCGGCGCTCCTCGAGGCGGCCGTGGCCGGCTTGCAGCGCCTGGAACAGGACATGGGCATTGAGCTGCAAAACGAGGCGCAGCTTTTCATTTATGGCAGCGCCGCCGACATGCGCCAGGCCGTGCTCTATACCCAGGAGTGGGCCGGTGGCCTGGCTTTCAGCGAGTACAACATTATCCTCATCGGCGTGCCACCGTCCATTGCCGAAAGCTGGGGCGTCAAAACGGTCCGCCACGAGCTGGCCCACCTGGTCGCCGGCCAGTTCGGCCAGAGCTGTGTCGGCGGCAGCCGGCCGACCTGGCTGGAGGAAGGGCTGGCCATGTACGCCGAGGGAGAGCCAGGCCAGGAAATCCTGGACGACATTGCCCAGGGGATTGAGGAAAACACCCTGGCCCCGGTGCGCAGCCTGAACGGGGCCTTCCCCGCCCACGGTGGGGAAGCAACCCTGGCCTACAGCCAGAGCTACAGCCTGGTCGCCTTTTTGCTGGAAACGTATGGCCGGGAAAAGATGCAGGAACTGCTATTGACGCTGGCCGCTGGAGAAGGGTATGACACCGCCCTGGAACAGGTCTACGGCTTCAACGCCGACGGGCTGGAAGTCGCCTGGCGTCAGGCCATCGGCGCCCCGCCGCGCCAGATCCCGCCCACGCCGACGCCCATCCTGGCCGCCAGCGTGCCCACCGTGGCCCCTCTCAACCCGGCCCAGAGCGTGCCCACCCCTCTCTCGGCCGCCGGCGTGCCCGCGCCGACGACTACAGGCAGGCCGGCGGTCACAGATGTGCCGGCGGCTACCACTGTGCCGGCGGCTACTGCTGCACCGGCGACCACAGAAGAAGCGCCCGGCCGTTCGCCGGGTGTTTGCGGCCTGGGGCTGGTACCTTTGCTGTTGGTTTCCCTCGCCGTCTGGCCTTTTCGGCGGCAAGCTGCCCCACCTAAAGCCAATCCTTCTTCCAGAAGATAAAGCTGACAATACCGGAAATGATGACTGACAGGCCCACCATGATATAGAAGGTTGACGGCGTGTCTTCCATAGGGAGCCTGACATTCATCCCGTAAAAAGTGCCAATAATCTGGGGAACTATCAATACCACCGTAATCGAGGCCAGGAATTTCATCACGACGTTTAGATTGTTTGAAATAATGGAAGCGAATGCATCCATCGTCTGGCTGAGAATATCACTGGCAATCTCGGTCATCTCCATGGCCTCATAATTTTCGGTGATCACGTCATCCAACTGATCTTCGTCGCCTGGTTTTAGTTCAAGCAACTCCGCTCTCTGCAGCCGTTCCAGCATAAGCTTATTCGTTCGCAAAGCGGTCGTGAAGTAAACAAGACTCTTCTGATAGCGCAGGAGTTCAAGCACTTCGCGATTCTGAAGAGACCGCTGCAGTCGGTCCTCCAACCTGTCAACGATTTCGTTGATTTCACCCAATTGGGTGAGATAACGGTTTGTGATGCTCCACAGCAAGTGAAGCACAAAAAGGTGCGGCTGGGAGGTGGACAAAGCGCTCTGACGTTCATGATTCAGATCACGCAGTAATTCATGCTCGTGCTTGCAAATGGTGATGATCATGTCGTCCGTCAGAACGATTCCCATCGGCAGCGTCACGTAGGGGATGCGGGCTCTCGCACCCTGGAAGTGCGGAATGCGCACCAGGATGAAGAGCGCATGATCTACTTTCTCCACGCGCGGGATTTCATCCAGCTCAAGCACGGCCGTGACGAACTCCAGGTCAATTTCTGCATCTTGAGTCAGCTTCCGCGCCTCTTCAAGGCCTGGATCAATCATGTCAATCCAGCAGCCTTTTGTGGGACGTTCGACGACTTCCAAGCCAGATTCCGTGCTCCTATAGATCTTAATCATCGGGATTTCTCCTTTGCTTGTCACCGAAGAGCCAGAACCAAACCTTGCTTACCTGGACAGGGAGGGTCGTTCTCTCACCAACTGGTAGATGACCCCGGCCGGTTCCAGCCTGGCCGGCTGGAGGGAGGCCAGGTTGTAGTAGCGGGGATTATTGTCAGCCAGGAAGACGGCCGCTCCCGGCGGCAGGGTAGCCACGACGGCGGCCAGGTTCTGCTCCTTATCAATTTTGATCAGTCGTACATCTGGCCTGAGCCCCTCGACAACCTGGAGATAGTCAAGTGTTTCCGACGGCGTAAAGTCGGCCAAAAGAACGCTGTTGGCTGGCAGCGGTTCCAGGGCAGCCCGGCCGTAGTCGGCCGCGCCGGTGTAGCCATTTTTGGCCGGCCAGAGGAAGAAACGGTGCGGCTCCCGGCCGGGTAACTGTCGAACGTTGAGCGGGTTAAAGCCGGTGGCCGCCAGCAGGCGCGGCAGGCTGTAGTAGGTGACGACTGGAACGGCAACCAGCAGGGCCAGCGCCAGGAAGGCGCCGCGCCCCTGAAGGCGGCCGGCCCACTGATCCCATCCCCGGCCGACGACGAGGGCGACTACCACGTAACCGGGTAGAAAAAAGACGTACTGGTCGGTAACGCGGTAGCTGAAGGCGAAGAAGGCGCTGGTGGCGTATAGGATGAGGAGGGCCAGCCACACCCCGGCGCCGGCCGTAACCGGCTGGTGGTGAATGATCCCAACCACCCCCCGCAGCCCTAACCACCAGGCCAGGCCGATGAACTGCAGACCGAGGAATCCCAACCACAGGATCGTATCGCGCGGCAGGGCGCGCCAGGAAAAATCAAGCAAGGCGTTGCTGAAATCGTGGCCGGAGTAAGTGAAATACAAATACAGGCCAGACAAGATCTCCCTACTGCCTGTCTGGTAGTCAATCACTACCATAAAAGAAAGCAGGCCGGCCACAAAGGCGAGCAGCAACCAGGCCCGCTGCCGCCAGCCGAGCCAGGCCCGCTGCCGCCAGAGTAAAAAGCAAAGAGGCGGCAGCAAGAGCAGGGCTAACTGGTGGGCTAAAAGGGTGGGGCCAAACAGCAAGCCGGACAGAAAGATTGACCACGGCCGTTCCGGCTGCCAATCGGCCCACAACCACAAGTGCAGGGCCAGGAACACGGTAAAGGTGGTGTAAACTTCAGTCCGGACGGCGTGGGACCAGAAGGTGTGAGAGACGGCCAGGCTGATGGCGGCCGCGGCCGCGGCCACGCGGCTCAGCCCCAGGGCGCGGCCGGCGGCAAAGACCAGGAAAACCGTCAGGCTGGCGGCTGTGACCGAAAGCAGGTTGACCCGGTAAGCGGTATCACCCCACGGCAGGCGCAAAAAAAGCTGGGTCAGTTGGAGCCATACCCAATGGCCGCCACCGTCGGGCCGCAACGTCCCGGTCGCCGCCATGCGCAATAAAAAGGCGTCGTCGCCCCACAAGACAGTCGGAGCCACAGTCGCCAGGTAGAGGAAGGGCGCGCCGGCAAAGACCAGGGCCACTCCCAGGCTTTCCGGCCGGATGCGGCCGGTTAAGGATAGCCAGCGTCTTAAATCATCTTTGACAGAGAGCTGGTTATCCCTCACGAAGCTCAACTATCTCCTAACAGCCGGTTGAGCCAGCCCCGCAGGCCCCCAGGCGGCAGTTCGCCAAGTACCGCCCCTGACTGCCCGTTGGCAACGACGGTGTAAGTGCGGCCGTCCACCGTGTAATGGCCAATCCACACCGGCAGCAGGACGAGTTGAAATGATTCCACCTGCATCCCGGCCGAACTAACCTGCACGTTGCTGACCCCGTTTTCGGCGGCCATGCGCCGGGTCCACTCCCTTATTTCGTCGAGAACGTGCCGCCGGGCAACCAACGAGGCGTCGCCGACGGCAATTTCATACGTCTGGGCCGGCCAGTCGGCCAGGTAGCGGGGGTCGTAGGCCACCACCTGGGCCAGGTCAAAGTGGCGTAGCGTGCCGGCCAGCCGTTTCGGCAGGGTGCGGCCGGCGGGCACCAACACGTTGTGCTCAAGAACAGGCACGCTGCCGGAAACCGGCCGCCGGATTGGGGTAGGGCCGTCGTAACCCCACCCGCTCTGGGGCGCGGTGTCGTAACCCTGATAGCCCTGCCAGCGGCTCTCCCCACCCACGTCAAAGAGCCAGGCCGGCAGGTAAATCCCGTGCGCCGGGGCAAACGCGCCTATCTTGCGCTTGTCCAGCCAGGCGCGGATGGCCTTCTGGGCAGCCTCCTGGGTCGTGGCAAAGGGAATGATCCCCTGCGGCGGGACCAACTCTCGGGTCTGGGTCGCCTCGATGGCGTACGTGGCGGTACAGTAAGGGCAGGTAAGCGACAGGGTGTTTGGCGCCAGGACGAAGGAAGCGGTGCAGTTGTGGCACTGGAAGGCTTGCATGACGACCGGCCGCTGGTGGCCTTGGGCGGTGGCCATGGCAATGATAAAATCTTGTTCGTTCTCGGCCGGTGCGGCCCCAGGCGCCTGCTGGTAGCCACAGTGCTCGCAGTACAGAGATTGGCCGTCCGGGGTAAAAACCATGCGGGCCGCACACTGCGGGCAGGTGAAACGTTGGCTGGCGGCCGGCTGGGGTGATTGCGGCGCTGGCCTGGCCGGGCGCTCCGGGTCAACCACGTCGGCCGGGTTCAACTGGCCGTTCAGGATGGCCAGTTTACGCCGGGCGTCGGCATGCAGCGGATTGCGGGCCAGAACGTCTTCCAGGTAGCGCCGTTTCTGGATCGGCTCTTCCGCTATCTCGCTGAGCCAGAAACAGGCTTCTATCTCTTCCTGGCCGCTGGCTTCGGTCCGCAGCACCCAGTTCAGATAGAAGCGGGCCTCGTCTGTATCGCCGGCCTTGGCGGCGGCGACGCCCCGCGTTAATAAGTAGCGGACATTGGTAGAAGAAGAACCCATCCCGGCCATCTTTTACGATTTAAACCGGATTGGCCAATTTCGTCAAGCTACTACACAACCGTCGAGGTGTTTCTCATGCGAGCACGTGTTTTCTTTCTCTTTACGGCTTTTTTATTGCTCAGTTGCGCTTCGCTGACGCGGGCGCTCTCCTCAGGCGATCAGGGTGACCCGGCCGCCCGGTACGGCGTCAGCCGGGAAACCAGCATCTACCTGGCCGGCGGGCAACCGGAGACGCTAGACCCGGCCACTACACTCAGCGGCGCGTCTGGCCCGGTGGGTCACATTTTCAGCGGCCTGGTGCGGCTAGACACCAATCTCCAGGTCCAGCCCGACCTGGCGGCCGGCTGGGAGGTCAGCCCGGACGGCACGGTCTACACTTTCTACCTGCATCGCCGGGCCGTTTTTCACGACGGCCGGCCGGTCACGGCCGCCGACGTCGTCTTTTCCTGGGAGCGAGCGGCCAACCCGGTCACCGGCTCGGACACCATCCTGACCTACCTGGGCGACGTAGTCGGCGTGCCAGAGATGGCCACCGGCCAGGCCGACCACATCAGCGGCCTGCGGGCCATTGACGATTACACCCTGGAGGTTCGTATTGACGCGCCCAAAGTCTACTTTCTGGCCAAACTGACGTACCCGGTTAGCTTCGTGGTAGACCGCCACAACGTTGGCCAGCCGGATTGGGAGCACCGGCCGAACGGCGCCGGCCCTTTCACCCTCCAGGTCTGGGAGGACGACGAAATCCTCGTCCTGGCCCGCAACGAGCGTTATTACCTGGGGCCGCCGGCCGTGGCCCACGTCGTTTACCTGATGGGCGCCGGGATTCCGCTCTCGATGTATGAGACCGGCCAGATTGACCTTGTCGGTGTGGACGGCAGCACGTTGGAGCGCGTCCAGAACCCCAACGATCCCCTGTTCCCGAACCTGCGCACCGGCGTGGACATGTGTACCACCTTTATCGGCTTCAACAACCGCCTGCCGCCCTTTGACAACCCCCTGGTTCGTCAGGCTTTCAGTCAGGCCCTGGACAAGGAGCGACTGATCAGCGGCCTTTTCCTGGGAGACGCCTTGCCGGCCGTGGGGCCGTTGCCGCCAGGCATGCCCGGCTTTACCGGCGGCGAGGACCATTATCCATTTAATCCGGAGCGGGCCAGGGAGCTGCTGGCTCAGGCCGGGTATACGCCGGAAAGCCTGCCGCCGCTGACCTACACCACGGCCGGCTACGGCAGCGTCGGCTCTTTGGTAACGGCGGTGATTACCATGTGGCAGGAAAACCTGGGGGTAACGATTGAGCCGGTGCTGCTGGAGCCATACCAGTATTACGACGAGCTATTTGCCGACAACATCGGCCATTTCTTCGGCCACGGCTGGTGCGCCGACTATCCCGATCCGGAGAATTTCCTGGACGTGCTGTTCCATGGCCGGTCGCTGCAAAACCTGGGCGGGTACAGCAACCCGGCGGTGGATGCCCTGTTGGAACAGGCCCGCGTCGAAGCGGACGTAACTACCCGGCTGGCGCTATACGCCGGCATTGAGCAAATGATTGTGGCCGATGCCCCGGCCGTTTTCTTGAATCATAGCCTGGCGGCCGTGCTGGTCAAGCCCGCCTTGCAGAATTACATCCTGACGCCCATTGGCGTGCCCCAGTGGCAGCAGGTGACAATATCTCGCTAGGGGGCTTTGATTTGGTAATTCCTAGACCCCCAGGTCTCCAAGGGCACGGAACGTGCCCCGACCTGCGAGGTCTTATTCTTCAGGCGCCTGGTCGTAGTCTATCATCAGGTCGTAGCCCATGAGATCATAGGCGGCGGTGAAGGCAGCCTGCAAGTCAAGTACGGTGTCCGGGTCGGGAGGTAGGAGGGGAACAGGCACGGCCGGCAATGGCTGGTCTAACTGGATCGGCCAGACCTCGCTGAGCGGCCGGGTCTCAGCCTGGCTAAGGAAGACAAAATAGGGCGCATCCGGCAGGGGTTGTTGCATGGGGACGCGTTGCCCGCTCCGCAGGAGGTCAATTTCCAGGAGGTGCGCCCGGCTCAACAAAATCCGTTGTCGCCGGACCAGGTATTCTTCGCGTCCCTCTCCTCGTTTGTTGGTCGGTGGCAAGATTTCAATAACGGTCACAAGCTGCCGGTTAGCGGCATCGCGAACTTCAATGCTCACATGGGGCACAGGGGTAGGCATGACAGTTGCCAGGTGTAGGGGAGCCGTGATGGTTGCAGCCGCGCCGACAATACTAGAGGGCCGTGGTGACCCTTCCGTTACGGCTACATCCGGGTAAATAGTGGTCGTTACCGGTGACAGGTCGCTGGATATCTCCAGGACGAAGCGCTCAACTGGTAGTACGACGTAACGCGGACGCAATCTGGGGGCCAGTTGGCGTACGATCTCTGCCCCCAGTGAAAAGTGGAGGGTTGTCCACAAGGGGCCTTCCAGATTGGGATCCATTCCTGGGAAGGGTGAAGGCATTTTTGCTCTCCAGGTAACTGCTCAGGCCGTTCTCCTCCAGAGTGGCACGGTCAGAGACCGGCCACAGCCAGAGAGGCCAGGCAACGACCTCGCTAGAAGATTGGATACCGGTAAGCTTCGTTGTAATATTGACCCTATTGTAGCATAAAGCGCCAGTCCAATTCACTCTGGCGCTCACAGGAGGATAGACCGATCACAGGACTTTCAGACAATCGCGTGTTGCCACGCTGGGTGGCCTGGATGCAAGAGGGAACCCTGCTCCCAAGACTGTGGCCTCTACTGCCGTTGATACCTTTGCTGTTGGCCATAATCTGGGGGACCGGGTTTGCGCCGGAAGCGTACGACACGTTGCGCTACAGCCAGAGCCTGGCCGCCGGCCGGGGGCCGACCTATTACGCCCCGGCCGGGATTGAAGTCCCTCCCCTCCGCTCGCCGCTTTTTGCCGGGGTGGTGGGGCTGCTGGCTTTACCCGGCCTGCCGGTGGATGCGGTGGCTCTGGTGGTCAGCGCCCTGGGGTGGGGCGTATTGGCCCTGGTGGCCTGGCAACTGGCCCGGGGCTGGGGCTGGCCGGCCGGCGGCGCGCTGGCGGCCATATTGCTGGCCACGACGCCCCTGCTCCTGGTCACCCTGGGCATGGAGACGGGCTGGCTGTTGGCCCTGGGCTGGCTGGCCCTTTCCCTGGCCCTGGGCCGGGAACCGGCCGCCTGGAGCGGCCGCCGGCAGGCGGCGCTGGCTCTGGTCTTGCTGGCTTTTTTGCTTGCCCATTACAGCCTGGCGACGCTGGCCCTGGTCCTGCTCCTGGCCGGCTGGCAGGTGGTCCGGCTGCGCCGCCTGCCCCTGGAAGCGATGGTAGCCCTTGGCCTGGCCACGGCCGGCGCGGGCTGGTTGGCCGGCTGGCAATTCAGCGATTTGTTAATTCTCGCTCCATCAGCGCTGGCCGTCCTGGCCAGGGAGTGGTTGCAAGAGAACGAACTGTACTGGCTGCTGCCGGCCGTGGCCGGATTGGGGACCTGGGCGGCCTGGCGGGCCGGCCGGTGCGATTTTGCCCTGCTGGCCTGGTGGTGGGCGGCCATGGCCGCCCTGGCCGGCGAACCGGCCGTGGGAGTGGCGCTGGCCTTGTTCCTGGCCGGGGCTGGCGTTGAGGGACTGGCCGCTTACCTGGCCGCCGGGCGGACCCAGGCCACGCCGGTCCAGACCTTAAGGGTTCTCCTGGTCGCCGTCGGCGTGCCCTTGCTGGTGCTCCAGGGAGTGTCCCTGGTGCAACGGACTGTCGAGCGGCCGGTAACGCGCTGGCAGCTCGAAGAAGCAGCGGCCGCCTGGCTGGCGGCCAACGGCCGGCCGGAGGCGACCATTCACGCCCCGGCGCGCCTTGGCTTCCTGGCCGGCTTGCCGGCCTTTCCATCAGAAGCGGCCGGCCAGGGCAGCGCCCCAGAGATGTTGCGCGCCCTCAGCCAGGCCCCCCCCGACTATTTTGTGGCCCTGCACAGCATTGCCTGGGATAACCTGACCCGGACCGGTTGGTTTCGAGAGCGTTATGCCCCGGTAGAGCAATTTGCTTCGCCCTACGAAGCAGCCTCACCCTACACCCTTTGGCAGTACCAGTCTGGCCTGTTCGACCAGGGCCAGCAGCGGCCGGCCGACGTTACTTCGCCGATTGGGGTGAATATCATCGGCTACCAGTTTTACCCGGAACGGGTCGAAGCGGGTGAAGCGCTACGGGTGACCCTCTACCTGGAAGCCACCCAGCCGATTACCCGCTCCTTTAACACCGTAGTCCGCATCATTTCGGAATTAGACGAGGCGGCCTACGCCCAGCGGGACCTGGTGACGCCCCGTTCGCTGCCGGTAAGCTGGTGGCAGCCAGGTCAGGTCATCGCCGAACGCTTTGTCCTGACGACCACCAACCGGATCAGCTATGGCGCTTACCAGGTCAATGTCTCGCTACGGCCGGCCGAGGGCGGGCCGTTTTTCCCCCTGTTTCAGGGCGGCGACGTGAATGCGTTGGACAGGATCAACCTGGGTTATGTGGCTGTGCCCTGGGGCGGCAGCGTGGCCGCCGCCACGCCGGTGGGAGCGACGTTTGGCGACCAGATTACGCTGGACGGCTACGAACTCTCTGGCGAGTGGACGCCGGGCAGCACTGTGGGAGTGGCCCTCTATTGGGGTGCGCTCCGGCCGCCCGACGGCGATTATCAGGTCTTCGTCCACCTCCTGAACGAGGCCGGGGAATTAGTGGCCAACCACGACGGCAAGCCGGTAGACAGCCGCTTCAAAACCGTAGCCTGGCAACCAGGGGATGTTATCCGTGACGAGCACCTCCTGACCCTGCCGGCCGATTTGCCGGCCGGCGGGTACCGGTTGGTGGTCGGCCTGTACCTGCCGGAGACGGCCGAACGCCTGGCGGTGCAAGACAGCCAAGGGAACGCGCCTTCAGAGCGCGCTTTGTTGGTGCAACGGATCGAAATCACCCCCTGACCCTTTGTCTTGTTGCCCCGGCTGTGTTAAATTGACCTCGTTGAGGAGTGCCAGATGGTTTGGGGTTTACGCTGGACGGCAACAACTTTTTCCACTGCCACGCGCCAATTGAGCCACGCCAGGTCGGGTGCTGTCCGGCCGGGCTGGCTGTTGTTGATTTTTGCCGTTCCGGCCATCTGGCCCTTCGTCGCCAACGGCTTGCCCGTAGCCGACGATGGTTTTGTTCACCTCTTACGGCTGGCCCTGTTTGGCGAGCAGATCAGCCAGGGGGTACTGTATCCTCGCTGGATACCGGAGCTGGTCTTTGGTTATGGCTACCCCTTGTTTTACTTTTATGGCCCGACGATGTATTACCTCGGGCAGGGGCTGGTTGCTCTCGGTTTAACAGTTGGCCAGGCGCTCATTGGCGTTTATTGCCTGCTCATTCTCACCGCCGGCTACGGCATGTATTGGCTGGCCAACGACCTGTTTGGCGGCAACACCGGCCCCAGCCGGTGGGCCGGATTGGTCGCCGCCATCGCCTACATCTATGCGCCCTATCTGTTGACCAACATCTACATCCGGGGATCTCTCGGCGAGGTAGGCGCCCAGGTATTGATCCCCTGGGTCTTCTGGACGTTTCGCCGGTTGCTGAACGACAATAACCCGGCCCGCTTCCTATTGCCGGCCGCGCTCAGTCTAGGCGGATTGGCTGCGACTCACGCGATTGTCCTCCTATTCGTGTCGGTTGCTTTACCTGTTTATCTTTTGGCGCTGTGGTGGTCCAATCGGGCGGAGATAAGCAGCCGGAACGGCAAATGGGTCATAGCCGGCGGCATCCTGGCCGTCGGGGTCAGCGCCTTTTTTTGGCTGCCCATGTTGGTTGAGCGCCGCTACCTGGCCGAGACAGGCTTTATTGAGGCGGCCGATTCGATAGCCAGGCACACGTGGACATGGTCTAACTTCCTGGACCCGTCCCTGGTTTTTGCTTACAGCCCCAAGCCACCCTTCCGGCTGGGGCTAATCCAACTGCTGTTGGCCATAGTTGGCGTGTTGGGACTGCGGCGTTGCAGCCGCGAATGGCTTTTCTGGACCAGCCTATCCCTTGTTAGTTGCCTAGCTATCAGCCGCTGGGCTACTCCTATCTGGTTTAGCCACGACTTCTTGTTGGCTGCTCAATTCCCGTGGCGTTTACTTGGTATCACCAGCCCGGCGCTGGCCATCCTGATAGTCGGGGTCCTATATCTCAACAGGCGACTGCAGCAGAACGCCCTCTTTCCCCTTCTCCTTATTGCTTTGATTATCGTGGCCAACCGCCCCCAAACCAGGTGGGTGCAGACGTTCGATCCGCGCCGGGTGGAGATTGACCAGGTAACGGTGGCTCATTTTGAGGCTGAAATTGGGGCAGTTGGTACTACTTCGACCCGGGAGTATATGCCCCGCTGGGCTGTGGATTTACACGCTCCAGCCCCGCTCGGAGCCAGTCCGGCCGCCAGCGTCGTGACGGTTCACCACGCCTCGCCCTATAGCCTGGAAGCTACGGTCGTCGCCAGCCAAACGACGCCGCTGCGCTGGTCCAACTTTTACTTTCCCGGCTGGAGCGTTTATCTGGACGGCGACAAAACGTTGGCAACGTATCCTAGCACGCCACTTGGTTTATTGACGGTCAACGTGCCGGCCGGTAGCCACGAGATCCGAGTTGTCTGGCAGCAGACGGGCTGGCAACAGGCGGGGGCCCTACTAACCGGGTTGACGCTGGGGGTTCTGGCAGCGATTTTTGGCCTGCGGCCGGGCCGGCGACGCCAGGCTCTACTGCCGCTTTTTTTGCTGGCCACTGGTCTGTTCGCTTTTGTCAAACCCCCACGGCCGGCGCCCGAACTATTGCACCCCCAACAACCAGTCCATTTCCAGGGAATCTGGCTGGCTGGCTACCAGGCGCAGCAGAGCGGCCATCATACGCTTACCATTAGACCCTATTGGTATGTTCAACAGACACCAACCAATTTCGCTCCTCGGTGGTTATTACGCGATAGCAACCAGGTAATTGTCAGTAGCGCCAACACGCTGCCTTACTTTGGTACACGCCCGGCCAGTGATTGGCCGCCTGGTACGGTGGTAGACGACGCTTACACTTTGCCCCTTCCCGCTGACCTGCCGGCCGGTACTTACACCCTTTACCTGGAACAGGGGGACACGCCCTCCTTGATTGGCGAACTGTCGCTGGCGGCGACGCCCGCTTTAGGCGAGGCGGCCAACAACCCGGCCGATATTGTTTTTGGCAATGAACTACGTTTAACAGGTCATGGCCTGGCCATCAACGGCCGTTTTTTCTCGGCCGCTTCCTTGCCGGTTGTCGAGCCTGGTGACCGCTTGCAGTACACGTTGTACTGGCAGGCGCTCCAACCCCTGGGCGTGAATTATCACGGCAGCGTCAACCTGACCAACGCCCAGTGGCAGCCGCTGGCGCAAAAAGACCAGATGCTTGGCTCTCCTTTCAATTACCCCCGGACATGGAACCCGTTCCTGGTCTATTCAGACGTTTACCGCCTGCAAGTCCCGGTGGATGCGCCCGGTGGACTTTACTGGCCTCGCCTGGCTGTCTATCACTTTGGCGAAGGGCGCCGGCTGGCTGTTAGCGATGGCGCAGGCAACAGCTATGCCGACGGCCACACCTTGCCGCCGCTCAAGGTCATCGGCCGCCAGGCCATAGAACCCCAAGAAAAAACGGCCTTTACCTTTGACGCCCTGGCCCATTTACTTGGCTACACCCTGGAACTGCCGCCGGAGGGCCTGGGTGCCGGAGATACTTTTACCCTTACGCTCGTTTACCGCAGTGATGCGCCAGGCGCGGCCGACTATAGCCAATTTCTACACCTATATAACGAGACGTCAGGCATGGCGGCCCAGGCTGATAAAACGCCGCAAGACGGCAACAATCCGACCTCTACCTGGGCGGCCGGTGAAGTGATTGTGGATACGACCGTCCTGGTGGTGGCGCCTGACGCAAATCCTGGGCGCTATAAGCTTTTAGTCGGCTTTTACGACCCGCAAACGGGTGCCCGGCTTTCAGCCACAGATGGCCAGGGTAACCTGCTGCCAGACAGCCAGGTCGCCCTGGTCGAGCTTGAAATCAGGTAAGGAATAGCCGGCCAGGATGAACAAAAGTGACCACCGGCCAGGCCAGCGCCTTTTGTTCCTCCTTATCCTGGTAACCATTATTCTGTTGGCCGCTTTCCTCCGGGTGCATAATCTGGACGGGCTGCCGCCAGCCCTCTATCACGATGAAGCCGTAAACGGCCTGGACGCCCACCGGTTACTCGAAACCGGCCGCCCGGCCGTGTTCTACCCTCGCAATGGGGGGCGCGAGCCGCTGCACATCTATTTCCAGGCTCTGGCCCTGCTTCTCCTGGGCCATCGTGCCTGGAGTTTACGGGTACTGTCGGCGCTGGTGGGCACCCTGACCGTCCCGTTGCTCTACCGGCTGGCCCGCGAGTTGTTCCGGAGCCAGGGCCAACGGGCCGGGCTAATTGGTTTGCTGGCGGCGGCCGTCCTGGCCCTGACTTTCTGGCACGTCCACTTTAGTCGCCTGACTTTTCGCGCCCTTTACCTTTTGCCGTTGGCGATTACCGCGCTCTGGTTGTTCTGGCGCGGCTGGCAGCGGCGTCGCTTCCGTCTTTTTCTGGGCAGCGGCCTGGCCCTGGGCCTCAGCCTCTATACTTATCTGCCGGCCCGCTTGCTGCCCTTGATGCTGGCCAGCTTTATCCTGGCCCAACTCACGGCCGGCTGGTGGCGAAACGGTCGGCAATGGCGGCCATTGCTTCAGACGCCCCTCCTCAAGGGCAGCCTGGTCACGGCCGTACTCTCTCTCCTTGTCATGGCTCCCCTGGGGCTATACTTTTTAACTCACCCCACTGCCTTCGCTCAACGCAGCGGCGACGTCTCCATTTTGAACACCGCCGCAGCGACTGGGCAGCCGGCCCTGGCCTTGCTGGGCCAAAACGTGCTCCGGGTGGCCCGCATGTTTGTGGACGAAGGCGACCTCAACCTGCGCCATAATTTGCCTGGCCGCCCGGCGCTTGATCCGCTGGCCGCCCTTGGTTTTTGGGCCGGCCTGCTGGTGGCGCTGCGCCGGCTGCGGCAACCTCCTTTTCTACTGCTCTGCTTGTGGCTGCTCTTCATGCTGCTGCCTACGCTCCTGGCCTTCGAGGCTCCCCACTTTTTGCGGGCCATCGGCGCCTTGCCGCCCGTGGCCATCCTTGTCGCCGTCGGCCTGGCCTGGCTGGGCGAAAAACTCTTCCCGCCCGGCCGGGTGAACGATAGCCTGCGCCTGGCCGGCATCCTGGCCGTTGTGACCCTGGTCATCGGAACGCTAACCACCACCGACTATTTTCAACGGTGGGCCCACGCGCCGGCCCTGGCCGATAAATTTGACCTGCCGGAGTATACGCTGGCGCAACGGGTGTTAGCCCTCAGCGAAAGAGAGGATGTGGCCGTTCCCTTGCGCCTGTACAGTGATCCGCCCTTTCTTTTTTACCTGGAGCCAACCTTCCAACAGGTGGCCCCCGTTGAGTCCTGGCCGGCCGGCCGGCCGGTGTCGCTGGTCTACGAGCACCTGGATACAGCCCAGACGCTGGTGCTTTTCCATCGCCGCCCGCCAACCTCCGGGGTGATCTACGTTCCTCCCCCGCTGGATTTTCAGACGATGGCGGCCCTGTCTGCTGCGGCCACCATCTCCGCGCAACGTGTGTTAGATGAATCAGGCCAGCCGGTTGGGTGGGAAATGGCTAATGCCGCAATGGCCATGCCGCGTCTTTCGACGGCCAGCCACGCATTAGAAGAGAACTTTGCCGGCGAAATTGGCCTGGTTGGCTACACCCTGTCACCTGAATACGTTCAACCGGGCCAGCCGGTCCAGTTGGTCCTCTATTGGCAAAGGCGGGCTGACATCAACGCCGATTACCGCGTCTTTATCCACCTGGTGACGGCCGCCTACGACAAAATTGCCCAGCAGGATGCCGAGCCGTTGGCCGGGGTTTTCCCTACTAGCCTGTGGCCCGCCGGCGAAGTCATTGCCGACCCGTACACCTTTGTCGTCCCTGGCGATGCCGTACCGGGCAAGTATCGTTTCGACGTGGGTCTGTACCGGCCGGTGACGGGACGACGCCTGCCCCTGCTGAACGGAGCAGGCAAAGCAGTTGGCGATCACCTCTTGTTAGGCGCGATAACGGTAGGGACCGTCTTGCCGGCCGCGACGCCAGCCGTGACCAGCAACGCCACGTTTGGCGAGCCGCCGCTGATCCGGCTACTTGGTTATGATTTGCAGACAGCTCAGGCCAAACGAGGAGGGGCGCTTACACTTGACCTGTACTGGCAGGCGCTGGCTACGGTTCCTGTTGATTACACAGTTTTTGTTCACTTACTGGATGAATCGGGGGCCATCGTTAGCCAACGAGATGTAATGCCGGCCGACGGCCGCTCCCCCACCTCGCTATGGTTTGCCGGCGAGACAGTTCGCGACCCCCACCAACTCCAGTTGCCGGCTGGCCTGCCGGCCGGAACTTATCGGCTGCTTGTCGGCCTCTACCGGCCGGCGAGTGGAGAGCGCCTGGTGGCGCAGGATAGCCAGGGGAACGAATTCCCAGACCGGGCGCTCCTGTTAGCGCCCGTTGATATAGCCCCTTAGCGCCGGCACCTTTCAGTTCTTGATCAGCGCCAGGAAAACACGCTGCGGGGTATTGTACACCGTGATGATGGCCTGGTAATGGCTGATGGAGGC
>JAKEFB010000177.1 GCA_022616275.1 Chloroflexota bacterium | reverse complement strand
GACTAATGTCCTTTTTGAAGTTTTCCAGGTTTGCACGCCCCTGTAGATGCATGCTTGAGCTCAGGTAAATCAAGCGCTTGGGTTTTTGTATCAAACAGGTAAGAATATAGGGTGCTATTGTATTGACCATAAAAATTTCCTTTGGTGGAGCCTGATACACTCCAGCGTTATGGATCACTGCGTCGAATCGCCCCAACGCATTAGCTTCGTAGGCAACGTTTTTGGTTTCATCAATGTCGGACAAATCTCCTGATATGACGTGCTCGGCTCCTGGCACTTTTTGTTTTGCGTAACGTCCGCGTTCAGAATTGCGCGCATGTAAGACAACTTGGTGACCTTGATCGGCTAATGACTTTGCCGACAGTTGGCCCAGGCCATCGGCTGACCCAGTTATGAGTATTCTTGCCATCTAAATTAACTTCAATAAGTAGGTGTTTCTGCTGGTTTATGGTTTTAGTGATCGTCTTTGTTGAGTGATCAATAGAGTCTGTCGTCCCGTGCCGCGCTATGGGCGTAGCAGCGCCTTGATCGCGCGGCGTTCATCCATCGCGCGGTAGCCCTCCGCCACCTGTTCCAGGGGCATGGTCAAGTCAAAGACCTTGCCGGGGTTGATCTTTCGGCTCCAGATCAGGTCGATCAGCTCAGGCAAGAAGCGGCGCACTGGGGCGGGACCGCCGTGCAGATGCACGTGCGAGAAGAAGAACTCCTCTCCCGGGATCTCCACGTCGTGGAGCACGCCGACGAACCCGACGTGACCGCCGGGCCGCGTGGAGCGGATGGCCTGCATCATCGACTCCTGCGTGCCGACGGCCTCGACGACCGAGTGCGCGCCGAGCCCGCCGGTGAGTTCCTTGATCTTCGCCGCACCCTCGTCGCCGCGCTCGGTCACGATGTCGGTCGCGCCGAACTCCCAGGCGAGCCGCTGGCGGGACTCGTGCCGGCTCATCGCGATGATCCGCTCCGCGCCGAGCTGCTTGGCGGCGAGCACCGCGAGCAGGCCGACGGCGCCGTCGCCGACAACCGCCACCGTCTTACCTGGACCGGCCTCGGCCGCCACGGCGCCGAACCAGCCGGTGCCGAGCACGTCGGAGGCCGCGAGCAGGCTGGGGATCAGGTCCGTCGGCGGCAGGCCCGGCGTCGCTACGAGGGTGCCGTCGGCGAGCGGGATGCGAGCATACTCCGCCTGTGCGCCGGTGGGGGCACCGGGCTGCCGGTGGATGCAGGACGACTGGTAGCCGGCCCGGCAGATCTCGCAGGTGTTGTCCGACGCGAAGAACGAGCCGACGACGAACTGGCCAGGCTTGATGTTCCTGACCGCGCTACCGACCTCCTCGACGATGCCGACGTACTCGTGGCCCATCGGTATCGGCTGCGTCACCGGGTCGACGCCGCGGTAGGGCCACAGGTCGGACCCGCACACACAGGTGGCCGACAATCTGATGATGGCGTCTGTCGGTTCAATAATCGCCGGGTCGGGGCGCTCCTCGAAGCGCACGTCCCGGGGACCATAGAGCATTGTTCCTTGCATGGTATATCTCCTTTATCGGTGTTCGCCACTGCATGGCGAGCTACTGGATACGGAAGACCTGCTTGGCAACCCGCATCGCGTGACGACGATCAGTTCGCCAGCTCGATCCTCGCGGTGAAGTCGCCAGTCTGGCTCGTGATGGCGTCCATGTTGCCGTCGAACTGGCCAATCCTCACGATGCCGTTAAAGTAGCCGACATCGCCGTAGTAGAAGACGAGGTCGCCCGCCGGGGCGTAGTAGCCGATGTCGCGGGGGAGCGGGTCGTCACCTGCCGGTACGCCATCTGTTGACAGCTTCCGGGGCAGGGGCGCAATCTTCTCGAGGCTGTTAAAGTTGCGGAAGGTCAGTGTCAGCGGGAGTTGGGCGATCAGATCGCGCGCCGTGGCGTTGTCCCACAGCCGGCCGGTCAGGACCGTATTCCCGATGATCACCCGGATCGGTGTTTCGCTGGTTGCTGGTTGGCTTGTCGGCATGGGCGTTCCTCCGTCAGTTGGGTATGGGCTTGGCGACGCGACGTTCAGGCGGGTGGGTCGAGTCGGCATCAGCGGACGACCTCGACGATGACGTCCTGGCCCTCGAGCTGTTCGAGCTGATCGAGCGACGCGTCGTAGGTTCCGAGATGGATCGTCTGGTCCGAATAGCCGATTCCGGCGGTGTTGTAGTAGAAGCCGATGTTGCCCCACGGGACGTAGTAGATGAGATCGCCGTCTTCGGGATCGGAACCGGGCGACCCGGCGTGTGCGAGCTCGCGCGGGAGGTAGGCGATCTTCTCCCGGCCGGCGAACTCCTCCAGCGTCAGGGTGAGTGGGAGCATCGAGAAGAAGTCGCGGACCGCCGGATTGTCCTCGTCGATCGTCACCTCGACCGACGTCGATCCGGCGGAGAACCGCACCACGGTGCCGACGACTTGGTCCACACCCCCCTCCGGGGTTCCGGACGAGGCGGGCGGCGTCGACGGCGCGATCGTTGGCGGCGCCGGTGTGTCCGTACTGGCAGGCTCGGTTGGCGGCGCCACGGTTGGCGCGACGGTTGGCGGTGGACTCGTTGGCACGGTAACTGTCACGGTAGGCGTCGGCGGCATAGCAGCCGACGGTGATGTGGACGTTGGCGTGGACGCGCAAGCGGCGACGAAGACAACCGCGAGGATGAGCACGATTATGTGATGATAGTGTTTAGCCATTGTTCCTCATCGTGCGGTGTATCCGCCATCAACAGCGAGCGCGTGACCAATCACGAAGCTTGCGCCAGGACTGCACAGCCAAAGAACGGCTGCGGCGATCTCCTCCGGCCGGCCAAGCCGCCCGGTTGGCTGGTCTCTCAACATGTCTTCTATGGTGATATGTTCCTTGGCCACCATGTCCGCAACCATTGGTGTCTCGATGGCTCCCGGGCACACGGCATTGATGCGAATTCCTCTGGAAGCATATTCGAGCGCAGCACTCTTCGTCAGCCCGATCACCCCGTGCTTGGACGCATGATAGATTGCTCGGCCGGGGAGGCCGATCAGTCCGCCGATGGAAGAGTTGTTGACGATGGCACCACTTCCTTGCTCGCGCATCTGGCGTAGCTCGTACTTCATGCAGTTCCAGACACCCCGAAGATTGATTGCATTCACGCGATCAAACTCTTCACCGCTGGCATCAGCAGTTTCAACTGGAAGAGATTGCACACCAGCGTTGTTGAACGCCGCATCCAGGCGACCGAAGGTGGATACAGTCTGCTCGATCATGGCTGCCACTTCAGCCTCGTCAGCGACATTGCAGCGGACGGCAATCGCTTTATGGCCGGCGGAGACCAGTTCTTCTGCTGCCGAGCGAACGGCATTCTCGTGGATGTCTGCTAGCACCACCGCGGCGCCCGCTTCCGCGAAGGCTTTGGCCGTTGCCAGACCCATGCCAGAGCCTGCACCGGTAACGAGTGCAACTTTGTTCTCAAAAGACAAGTTCATAATAGTTTTCTCCTTATGATTGCTCATAATTGGTCTTTCATTGTTTAGCTTATAAGATCGGCGCCTGGCTATACGGGTGGCGATTGAATAATAATCCATCGTGATTGCCAGGCTTAGAGATTAATTGCTTGTTTTATGGGTATTTTAGGATTCTTAGAGGTGGGAGAGTATAATGATTCTCCGAGATCGTTGAACGATTCTGCAAACCTTGAATAGAAACGTGTAAGAATAAGTGAGAAGTCACTATGGATTCGATGAACCCCCATCAGGCAGAACGTGAGGCACAGAGGGTGCAAGCGAACAGAGACGAACTGGTCGAACGTATCGCGCGGGCTATTCGCGAAGATGGAACGGTTGAGCCGCTTGAGGGAGTTAGCCTCTACCGCTCCTCATCACCCACGGAGTTAAATCTCAATGTGTCTGATCCTGCGTTTGCTGTTATTGCTCAAGGCAGCAAAGAACTCTATGTTGGTGAGGAGCGCTACCGGTACGACCCCTATCATTATTGTCTCGGGACAGTTGAACTGCCCCTTGCCAGCCAGATCATTGAAGCATCAAGAGAACGGCCGTACCTGAGTCTCCGCTTAGAACTGGATCCCATTCTCGTCGGTTCGGTCATGACCGAGTTGGGTCACGCGGCCAAGCCCAAACGTGCCGACGTGAGAGCCATCAATGTGAGCCCGTTGGACGCAGGGTTGTTGGACGCTGTGGTGCGACTCGTCCGGCTGATAGACACCCCAACCGAAGCGCGAGTTCTTGCGCCGCTGATTAAGCGGGAAATTATTTGCCGGCTTCTTCTGGGAAAGCAAGGCGACCGGCTCCGTCACATCGCAGTCCTGGGTGGCTATACGTCTCCCATTGCCAGAGCCATCGAGAGGCTCCGCGAAGACTTTGACCAACAGCTCCGAATCGAAGAAGTTGCACAAGCGGTTGGCCTGAGTGCCTCGAGCTTCCACCATCAGTTCAAGGCTGTTACTTCCTTAACTCCCTTACAGTTCCAGAAGCAATTACGACTCCAGGAGGCACGCCGGCTGATGCTCAGCGAGGCTCTTGATGCGGCAAGCACTGCCTACCGCGTGGGCTATAACGACGCCTCGCATTTCAACCGGGAATACAAAAGGCTCTTTGGCCTACCACCCATGCGTGACGTGGAACGGCTGCGGGAAGCCACCAGGGAAAGCGCCAGTTGGTGAGTGGATTAGAAGCCGATGATCGGCCTACGCAGGTGCGGACTAACATCGCATGGCACCCAACTGGGCTTTGCGACGGGCTGAGCAAACGGCCGGGCAGGGGCAACCACCGCTTTTGTTTGCGGTAGTGCAGCAAAATTTCGTTGCGGGCGATCTTGTCGCGCCTGGCGCGTTCCACCACGCCGGCTTCGTCATTCATCCATAGTGACCTGATCGATCAAGCATACCCTTATAATGCAAAAGCCGGCCAATTATTTCAGGTCGGCCGCTAAATTGAGTTATTCCTGCCCTTCATTTATACTTATCGGCGGGGATTCCCTTGCATACAATGAGCTTTACAGAGTTTTTGGGTAGCTACAAGAAGTTACTCTTTCATGAGCGGAGGCGAGTTTGTTGTTTCGTTAGAGGCCATCGGCCAGGTGGATGCTCACCGCGCCGGGAACAAGGCCGCCACCCTGGGCTTGATGCAGGCCGCCGGCTTTCCCGTCCCGCCGGGGGTGTGCGTGACGACTGAAGCGTTTCACCTGGCGATGGCCGCGCATTGGCCGGCTGTCCAGGCAGCCCTGCGCGGCCTGGACGGTCAAGACCCGGCCGGGGCTGACCAGGTGGCGCGGGCTATTGACCGACTGCTCTCCGGTCTGAGAGTGCCTGGCACGGTGATGGCCGCGCTGGACGATGCGCTGGCCGCGATTTCCGCCGGGGGTGCGGGACTGGCGGTCCGCTCTTCGGCGACGGCCGAAGACCGCACCGACGCCAGCTTTGCCGGCCAATATGCAACCGTCCTGGGGGTGAGCGCGGCCGGTCTCCACCAGGCTATCCGCGCTTGCTGGTGCTCTTTCTTCAGCGCCAACGCGCTGGCGGAGCGGGCCAGGCGCGGTCTGCTCCAGGCTGATGAGGGCATGGCGGTCCTTATCCAGCCCATGATTGTCGCCGAATGCGCGGGGGTTTGCTTTTCTGTTGATCCCGTCCGGCAACGGCGTGACCGGCTGGTGATCAGCGCGGCCTGGGGGTTGGGGGCAGGGGTGGTAGACGGCAGCGTGCCGGCCGATACCGCCTGGGTACGCCGGCAAGATTTCCAGGTTGAAAAACAGCACATTGTGGAAAAGAGCGCGCAAATCAGCCTGTCTCCGGCCGGGGGCATACGGCCGGTGGCTGTACCGGCCGAAAAGCGGCGCGCGGCCTGTTTACCGGCCGCCTGGCTGCCGCGCATCGCCCAATTTACTCTGGCGGCCGAGCTTCTCTGCGGCCGCCCCCAGGACGTGGAGTGGGCGATTGCCGGTGGGCAGGTCTGGGTCTTGCAAAGCCGGCCGCTGACCAACCTGCCGCCCGACCTGGCGCAATCACCGCCATTCCCGGTCGCCTGGCAGGAGCCAGGGCAACAGCGGGATTTCTGGCAACTGGCCCATTACAGCGGCGGGGATAAGCCACCGCTGCCTCTGGAGCATGACTATATTGCTGTGTGGGAAAGCGTGCGCGAGGAGACTTGCAAGGCGCTGGGGGCTGATCGCAACCAGGAAATGCGGCTGTGGAACGGCCGGGCTTACTATCGTCGCCGGCGGCTTGACCTGACGGAGGCGGACATACGTGTGCGCCGCGCCGCCTATGAAGATTTACAAAACCGCCTGCAAGAGCAAGGGCTGACATCGTGGGACTACTGGGGGCCGGAAATCGTGAAGGCGGTGGAGCGTTTGCGAGCGCTTGACCTGGCTTCGGCCGGCGGGCCGGCTCTGGCCGATCACCTGGAGGAGGCTCTGGCTGTGCTACGGCGGAATGTGCTGATGCACCCGTTTTTCCGGTTCAAACCGCGCCAGCCGTTCTTTGACGCTCTGGCGGCCATTTCAGGTCTGTCAGGAGAAGCGCTGGAAACAGCCGGCTACCAGTTGTTGGACAGCGAAGAGAGCGTCCTGACCCGCCTGATTGACGACCTTTTCGCCCTGGCCTGCGTCGCCCGCGAAGCGCCGGCCGTGGCTGCTTTGGTCATAGATCAACCGGCCGACGTGCTGGCCCAACTGGCGGCTCTGCCGGAGGCGCAACCCTTCTGGCGGCAACTGCAAGCGTTTCTAGCGCTGTATGGCGAGCGCATTGGGGAAGGGTACGGTTCGGAGATGACGATTCTCACCCCGACGTGGCACGAGGAGCCGGGCCGCGTGCTGCACCTGGTTGCCGCCCATCTGAGTTCCGGGCAGGAGGCCCCGGCGGCCAGGCGCGCCCGCGCCCAGCAGGAGCGTAATGCGCGGGTGGAGGCTTTCTACCGGGGGTGTGCGGATGAAGCGGCGGTAAGCGAGTTCGGCCGCCAACTGGCCTATGCCCGCCGCTTGATGACTGTGCTCGAGGAACATAACCACGCCATTGAACAGGTGGGGGGCGGCCGGCTGCGGCTGGCCATCATGGCCGCTGCCCGGTGGCTGGTCGAGCAGGGCGCGCTGGCCCAACCGGACGACATCTTCTGGCTGGACTTTGCCGGCATTCTGGCTGCCCTGCGCGCGGCGCAGCCCAAGGCTATGGCGGACCCGATCAAGGCGCGCATCGCTGAACGGCAGGCGCAGTACGCGGAATGGGCCAGACTGGAACCACCGCTGATCCTGGGCGTGCCGCCGGCGACTTTGCCGTCGCGCCCGCCGTTGGTGGACGAAGTATCCGAAGCGGCGGCCAATGGTGACGGCCATCTGACAGGTATTGGCGCCAGTCCCGGCCGCCGGAGCGGCCGGGCGCGGGTCATCTCTAAAGGAACACTGCTGCCTGACCTGAAGCCGGGCGACATCCTGGTGGCGGAAAATGCCGGGCCGTTGTGGACGCCTTTTTTCCCTATTCTCGGCGGGCTTATTTTAGAGGAGGGTTCGCTGGGCCAGCACGCTGCGGCAACTGCCCGTGAATATGGCGTCCCGGCGGTTATTGGCGTCCGCGAGGCCAGTCGGCGGATTCCTGACGAGGCCTGGGTCGTTGTGGATGGGGCGGCCGGCCTCGTAGAATTTCAGCCTGGAGCAAAGGACTCATGATAGAAAAAGTGGGGATTCTACATCCCGGTGAAATGGGCATTTCGATTGCCGTGTCGGCACAAAACGGTGGAAACAGTGTCTTTTGGGCTTCCGAGGGGCGCAGCCCGCAAACGCAGGGGCGAGCGCAGAAACATTCCCTTATTGACGTGTACTCGCTGGCAAAGCTATGTGAGATGTGCTCCATGATAATCAGCGTCTGTCCACCACACGTTGCTGAAGAGGTAGCGGAACAGGTCCTGGCTCATTCTTTCCAGGGCCTCTACGTGGATGCAAACGCCATCGCGCCGCAACGGGCGATAAGAATCGGCGAAGCGATGAGGGCAGGTGGGGTAGCGTTCGTGGATGGAGGCATCATTGGCGGACCGGCGTGGCAGGCCAATACGACCTGGCTTTATCTGTCCGGTGGAGAGGCTGAGCGGGTAGCCAGTTGTTTCCCGGCCGGTCCGTTGCACACTCAGGTGCTCGGAGAAAGGATTGGCCAGGCCTCGGCGCTGAAGATGTGTTACGCGGCCTACACGAAGGGGACCACAGCCCTTCTTTGCGCGATACTGGGGACAGCGGAAGGGTTGGGGGTGCGGGAAGAACTGGAACAGCAATGGGCCCGCGAGGGGTCTGACTTTGCCGGGCAGGCGAGACAACGGATGACGAAGGTAACGGCTAAGGCGTGGCGCTTTGCCGGCGAGATGGAAGAAATAGCCGCCACGTTTGAGGAAGCAGGAATGCCCGGCGGATTTCATGAGGCGTCGGCCGACATTTATCGCCGGCTGGCTCATTTTAAGGACCCGGCCGTGACGCCCTCACTTGCGGCAGTTCTGGCCGCTTTACTGCATGAAGTGCGGCCGTCATAACTTCTATATCTGGTTCCAGGCCGGTCCATAACTGGAAGGCCTGCGCCCCCTGGCGGACGAGCATCCCCAGCCCATTGGCCGCCGGCCGCCCGGCGGCGCGGGCCTGCTGCATGAAGCGGGTCTCGGCCGGGTTGTAGACCAGGTCGTAGACAAAGCTATTGCCAGGGAACGGCAAACCCACCGGCCAGGGAGAGGATTCTACCTGGGGGGTCATGCCCAAAGGGGTGGTATTGGCAATGACGGCCGGGGCAATTTCCTGGCTGAGTTCAGCCAATTCATCCCAGGCGTTAGCAGTCAATGATCCGGCCAAAAAGTGGAGAGCCAGGTTTTGAACCAGCGCCTGGGCCTGGACCACTCGCCGGGCCAGGACGTGGACCCGGCCGCCGGCCGAAGCCAGGGCGTAGGCCACGGCCCGGGCTGAGCCGCCGGCGCCCAACACCAGGCAGGCCCGGCCGGCTACGTCCACCCCTAACGCCTGCAGATCGGCCAGGAAGCCGGACCAGTCGGTGTTGTAGCCAACCAGCCTGGCCGGAGAGGGCGCAGCGCCAGCCGGCCGTTCAACCCGGATGGTGTTGACGGCGCCAATGGCCCGGGCGGCCGGGTCAATCTCGTCCAGCAGCAGGAGGACGGCCTGCTTGTGGGGTACGGTCACGTTGGCTCCCAAAAAACCCAGGGCGGCCAGCCCGCGCACGGCGGCGGCCACTTCTGCGGGCCGGACCGGCAGGGGCACGTAAACCAGGTCCAGCCCCAGGGCGGCGGCGGCGGCGTTGTGCATGGCCGGGCTCAGGCTGTGGGAGACCGGCCAGCCAATCAGGCCGGCCAGGCGGGTGGCGCCGCCAATCAGGCCACCCATTCCATCCTGGCCCCCAGGGCCTGCATCGTCTCGACAAAGCCGGGGAAGCTGTCGGCCACGCAGCCGGCGTCGCGGATCACGGTCGGGTGGCCGGCGACCAGCCCGGCCACGGCCAGGGCCATGCCCAGCCGGTGGTCGCCGTGGCTGTCTACCTCCCCACCCTGCAGGCGCACGGGGCCGTGGACAGTAAAGCCGTCGGGGTGCTCGGCCAGGCTGGCCCCCAGCCGGCGCAGCTCGCCGGCCAGGACGCCAATCCGGTCCACTTCTTTGACCCGCAGCTCGGCCGCGTCCCGGGCCACGCTGTCGCCGGCCGCCTGAGTGGCGGCCACCGCCCAGACCGGGAACTCGTCAATAGCCCGGACGACCAGCTCGCCGCCGGCCGTGGCGCTGTGCAGTTCGTCAAAGGAGACGACCAGGTCGGCCAGCGGTTCGCCGCCGCTGATCCGGGCGTTAGCCACCTCGAAGCGCGCGCCCATGGCTGCCAGGATGTCCAGCAGGCCGGTACGGGTGTCGTTGGCCCCCACGTTGGCAATGGTGACGCGGGAACGGGGGACGATGGCCGCCGCGACCAGGGGAAAAGCGGCCGAGGAGAAATCGGCCGGCACGGTCAGTTCCAGCGGCCGCAAGCGCCAGCCGCCGTTGTCCGTCGCTGGCAAGGTGACGACGTTGCCGCCAACCTCGACAGGCACGCCCATCGCCCGGAGCATCCGCTCGGTATGGTCGCGGGCCGGGCCGGGCTGGCGGATGCGGGTCTCGTTGTCGGCGTACAGGCCGGCCAGCAGCAGGGCGCTCTTGACCTGGGCGCTGGCTATGGCCATCTGGAATTCAATGCCGCGCAGGCGGCCGGGGCGGATAGACAACGGCGCCCGGCCGTCGCTGTCTTCAATATCGGCCCCCATCTGGCGCAATGGTTCCGTGACGCGGCGCATCGGCCGGCGGCGCAGTTGCTCGCTGCCGTCCAGCACCGAGGGGAAGCGCTGCCCGGCCATCAGGCCGGCCATCAGACGGATGCAGGTGCCGGCGTTGCGGCAATCCAGTGGCCCGGCCGG
>JAKEFB010000176.1 GCA_022616275.1 Chloroflexota bacterium | reverse complement strand
CTCGTTTCAAGCGGGAAGCAGAAATAGTGGCCTGGATGGAGCATCCCCACATCGTGCCTGTCTACGACATCGGCCTTCACGAAGACCGGCTCTTCCTGGTCATGCCTCTGCTAGAGGGAGGCACCTTGCGCCAGCGGTTGCACGCCGGCCGGCTGGCAGCGGCCCAATTCTGGGCGGCGCTGGCCCAGGTGGCCCAGGCGCTCGACGCGGCTCACACCAGAAATGTCGTCCACCTGGACGTCAAGCCGACCAATATCCTCTTCGACGCGGCCGGGCAGGCCTTTGTATCCGATTTTGGCCTGGCCCGGATTGTAGACACCACCCAGCCGGCCAGCGGCGGCCTCTTAGGGACGGCCGTTTACATGAGCCCGGAGCAATTTTCCGGCGAGACCCTTGACGGCCGCAGCGACCAGTACAGCCTGGCCGTGGTCGTCTTTGAAGCCCTGACCGGGCGCCTCCCTTTTGAAGGCACGGCGGCGCGGGTCATGTACCAGCACGTTAACGTGGCCCCACCGCCGGCCCACGCGCTCAACCCCGACATCCACCCCGACCTCTCGGCCGTGCTGGACCGGGCCCTGGCCAAGCAAGCCGAAGAGCGTTTCCGCACCGTCAGCAGTTTCGTCGAGGCGCTACAACAGGTAGCGGCCGCCAGGCATGGGGCTTTGATCCTCCCTACCGCCTGCCCTGAAGAGCCCGACACCCCACCGGAAACGGTGGCGGCCGCAGCCGCATCCCCGGCCGGCCAGCAGGCCCAACTGGAGGCCGATTACCAGGCCGGGCTCCAGGCCCTGGACGGCGGTGAATGGGAAGCAGCCGCCGACGCCTTTGACCGGGTGATCCAGGTCAACCGCCGCTACCGCAGCGCCCTGACCCTGAAGCGCGAAGCTGAGCGCCAACTGCAAGCCGGCCACTCCCAGCCAAAACCTGACCTAGAGGCATCGCCGTCATCCGGGGAAATGGCCGGCCGGCGCATTGTACCTGGGGCCGGTGGGGTTGCCCCGGCTGAAAAGCCGGTCCGGCGCAGGCGTAGCCCTGTCCGCCTGGCGATGGCTTTGTTCCTGCTCATCACCGGCTTGAGCGTTTTGGCGGCAGCCCTCATCCTGGGCCTGGGGCTGCTAAGTAATCAGGCGGCGGCCGGCGCACCAAGCGTCACTGCCACCCGGGATGAGCTGGCCGGCGCGGCGACAATAACGGCGCTGGCCAGCGCAACGGCGGCTACCTGGCAGTTAGGGGATGATCCGGCCGCGCCCATCCCGCCAGATGGCCATTTGTCCCTGCCTCGCGACGGCCAGAGCCTGCAGATCGCCACCACAGATGGCATCTTACAACTTGCCTTACCGGATGGCGCCCAGCTTTTTGTCGCCCAGAACACTTCCTTCTCTTTTAAGTACGAAGTTGAAGAAGGCCAGAGCCCCGTGCTGCTTGTGGTGCTGGCAGCAGGGCGGGTGTTACTGGTTGTCCAAGAAGGCAACGTCGCGCCGGCCGTGCAAAACCCTTTTGGCGCTGAAGCGCGCTTGCAAGACGGCCTGATGGGGATAACGTTTACCAACGAGCCTTTTCGCTTTGACGTAGATTGCCTGCAGGGCAGTTGTCTGGTAAAGGGGGATTTAGAAGGAGAGTTATCCCTATCTGGCGGCCAATATAGCTACGTCGGCGGGGTGGGTCGACCGGAAGAGGTCCGGCCGGCGCGCTATGAATGGTACGCTTTCCTGGCAGCCGTTGTGCCCACGCCGACAATCACCCCCTTGCCGCCGACCAACACGCCTACACCGGCCGCCACAAAAGCGCCGAGCAAGACGCCCACAGAAACGCCCACGCCAACGGAGACGAGTACACCCAGCCCAACGCCAACGGCAACCCGCCGGCCGGTCACGGCGACGCGTCCCTTGCCAACGGCCACGCCGATCATACCAACCAATACACCTGTACCACCGCCGCCGCCTACCGAACCGCCGCCACCGCCACCGCCGCCGCCTACCGAACCGCCACCACCGCCACCACCGCCACCGCCACCTACGCCGACTCCGCCGTAAGGTTAGGGTGAGTCGAGTAAGAATTTTGCGATTCTAGGGCATATATACTGCAAGAGGCATAAGGTGAAAGGAACAAAACGCGTTTTCCCAGTAGTTGCATGGTTGGCCCTAGCATTAGCTATGTCTGGGCTGGCCGGCCGATTAGGCGCGGCCGGCGCGCATGGACCAGCCGCCACTGGTAGCGAACCGGCGGAGTCGCCCGATCTCCTAGAACTTCTGCACTCGCAACTGGACATGGTGTCAAGCAACGCCATGAATTCGCAGAATTTTGAGGCAGCCTATGATTCACTAGACAGCCAGGCGGCCGATGATTTCACGGTGCCGCCGATAGATGGCCTATGGATTGTCAGGCGTATCCGGGTCTCGGGCAAGTATACCGCCGGTCCTGTTTCCACCGGGCCGGTGGATTCAATCAACGTCTGGTTTTATGCTGATGCGAACGGCCGGCCAGGTGCCACTCTTTTTAGCCGGACAAACGTCGCCCCTTGGGGGGGTCTAAACAGTGGCGATTTCACCTTCGATCTCAATCCCGGCCTAGTATTACCGGCCGGAACTTATTGGATTTCGGTCCAGGGCAATATGAACACCTCGGCCGGCCGGTGGAACTGGCAACTGCGGACGGCGGCTAACTGGCAGGACGCGACCTGGCGCAATCCTAACAACGGGACAGGGATGAATTGCCTCACCTGGGACGTGGTGGCCAATTGCTCCACTTTTACCGAGCCAGACCTGGGGTTCGAGCTAAAAGGGTTTAAGGCGCCGAAACACACCTTTCTCCCGATTACTCCCTCCCTCTTGCCCGACGGTGAGAACAACGACATTTGCGACGATGCCTACTTGATCAACGAGAACACAGCCTATGACTTCTTGCCCAATGATCAAACCGACTGGTACCACTTTTACCTGGCAGGGTCCAACAACCTGTCAGT
>JAKEFB010000175.1 GCA_022616275.1 Chloroflexota bacterium | reverse complement strand
GCCAGCAGCCCGGCGGCCAGCAGCCCGACTCGCGGCCGGCCCAGGGCCAGGCCCACCCACCCCAGCAAGGGAACGGCCAGCAGCCCGGCCACGGCCGAAGGCAGGCGCAGCCAGAACTCGCTCTGGCCCCAGTGTAGCCATTGCTGGATCAGCAGGTAATAGAGCGGCGGATGCTGGTCAAGAGGGATGCGCTGGAAGTATTGGGTGGCACGCGGGGCCACCTGGACCGTGTACAGCTCGTCCGTCCACAGGCTCCACCGGCCGAGGGCCACCAGGCGCAGCGCCGCCCCAGCCAGCAAGACGGCCAGCAGAGCTATTGTCCATCGTCTATCGTCCATCGTCTTGAGCATAGTTTATTCAGGTGACTGTCACTTCGGCAAGTGACAGTCACCTCCAAATTTACAGCCGGTAGAATCTGGCATATAATCGGGGATAGTCAAGAAGCTGGACGGCTTCTCGACTATCCCTTGCAATTCGTATCGGCAAACAAAAGGGAGTTTCATGAATAAGAAAACTATCTCCGACATTGACGTTAGCGGCAAGAAAGTGTTGGTGCGCGTAGACTTCAACGTGCCCTTGAGCAGTAAAGACCCTAACGCTACGATCACCGTTACCGACGATACCCGCATTGAGGCGGCCCTGCCCACGCTTAACCACCTGCTGGAGCGGGAGGCGGCGCTGATTTTGTGCTCCCACCTCGGCCGGCCCAAGTCGGCCGCCGACAGGCAATACGCCATGGACCCGGTCGCCCGGCGGCTCGGTGAGATCCTTGGCCGCCTGGTGACCAAGCTGGACGAGGTGGTGGGCCAGAGCGTCACCACCGCCGTGCAGGCCATGAAGCCGGGCGACATGATTGTGCTGGAAAACACTCGCTTCCACCCAGGGGAGACGAAAAACGACCCGGAACTATCCCGCCAGTTGTCGGCCCTGGCCGACGTCTACGTCAACGACGCCTTCGGCTCGGCTCACCGCGCCCACGCCACCACCGAGGGTGTGGCCCGGGCCATCCAGGCCAAAGGCGGCCCGGCCGTGGCCGGGTTCCTGATGGAAAAGGAGCTGGCGGCTCTGAGCGTGGCCGTGGACGCCCCACCCCACCCCTACGTGGCCATCATGGGTGGGGCCAAAATCTCCGACAAAATCCAGCTCATCGAACACCTGGCCCAGGTGGCCGACAAAATTCTCATCGGCGGGGGGATGGCCAATACTTTCCTCAAGGCCAAGGGGCACGAAGTTGGCCAGTCATTGGTCGAGGAAGAGGCCCTGCCGGAGGCCAGACGACTGCTAGACACGGCCGGAGACAAGCTGGTGCTGCCGGTGGACGTGGTCGTCGCCGCCAGCACCGACGACGCTTCCCCCTGCCAGAACGTGCCCGTCGGCCAGATCCCGGCCGGCGAGAAGGCCCTGGACATTGGCCTGGTGACCATCCAGCATTTCCACAACGCCCTGCAGGGGGCCAGGCTGGTCGTCTGGAATGGGCCGATGGGCGTCTTTGAAGTGACTCGGTTTGCCTCCGGGACCAACGCCCTGGCCATGCTGCTGGCCGGCCTGGCCGATCAGGGGACGCAGGTGATCGTCGGCGGCGGCGACTCGGCCGCGGCCGTGGCCCAGGCCGGACTGGCCGGGCGGATGACGCACGTCAGCACCGGCGGTGGGGCCACTCTGGAGTTCCTGGAAGGCCAGACGCTGCCGGGTATTGCTGTGTTGGATGACAAGTAATTGGAGATTGGAGATTGGAGATTAGTGCCAGGCACTGTTATCCCTCATCCCTCTAGGAAAGACGCTTTTTATGAAATTCTATTCAGTAACGACTCGTTCCCACCGCTGGCCGGTGGGGTTTATTTCTTTTTGCCTGGTGTTGTTGGCCTTGTTGCTGCTGGTTGCCTGCAGCCAGGGCCAGGCGCCGCTGCCCACACTTGCCCCCACCGCCGTGGCCCAGATCACGGCCGTGCCCAGCCCCACGGCCACGGCCGTTCCCCTCACCGCTACGGCCAGTCCTACGGTAGCGCCCACAGCTACCCGGCCGCCCAGCCCGACCCCCGCGCCGTCGCCCACTCCCACGGCCACGCCCAGCATCGCCATGTGGGCCACGGCCGAGGAGTTTGGCGAAACGCGCAACCCGCTGACCGGCGAGCTGGTTGCCGACCCGGCCGTGCTCAACCGCCGGCCGTTGGCCATCAAAATCTCGAATGCCCCGGCCGGCTACGTCCGGCCGCAGTCCGGGCTGAACGACGCTGACCTGATTTTTGAGCACATCACCGAGTGGGGTATCACCCGCTTCACGATGATCGTTTATAGCCAGACGCCGCCCAAGGTCGGCCCCATTCGCAGCGCCCGGCTGATTGATCTGGAGCTGCCGGCTATGTTTGACGCCGCCCTGGCTTACTCTGGCTCCAGCGCCGGCGTGGCCCAGCGGCTGTTTGCCTCCGACTTCCGGGATCGCATTCTAACGACGGCCGGGCGAGGCTATTACCGCACCGGCGAGAACAAGCCCTTCGAGCACACGCTCTACGGCTACCCGGAGACGTTTTGGAACGTTTTAACCGAGAAGGGGCTGAACGTCCGGCCGGCTTTTACCTCGTACATGGCCTTCAGTGAGGCCGTTCCTGAAGGCGGCGCCCCAGCCCGGACGATTGACATTAACTACCGCTCGACCTTTGTCCGCTGGCAGTATGACCCGGCGACCGGCCGCTACTTGCGCTGGGCCGACGGCGAGCGACACCGCGACGGCAACAGTAACGAACAGGTCTCGGCCGCCAACGTGGTCGTCGTCTTTGCCGTTCACATCGAGGACCCAACCGTCTGCGAGCAGTCCAGCAACGGCGTCTGCGTCCACCTCTCAGTCCAGTCGCAGATCTGGGGTACAGGCAGCGGCATTATCTTCCGAGACGGCCTGCGCTACGACGTCACCTGGCGGCGGGAAAACCGCAGCGATATGCTGACCTTCTACGGCCCCGACGGCAATCCCCTCCCCCTCCACGTCGGCAATAGCTGGTTCCAGGTCGTGCCAGTGTCTTACGTGGACGCTGTGACGGTGGCGCCGTAGTTTTGTGGTTATGTGGTTGTGTGGTTGTGTTGTTATTCGAGGTTTCCCTGTTTGATTTCTTCGTATTTGCTCTCATTGATGAGAAGGACGCCGGGTCTTCCTTCGTCAATATTGGCTGGGTCGCCTGAAAGTCCAAGGGGAATATCATTCCAAAAAGGACCGGCCGCATCGCCTAACAAAGGGAGACCCTCCCAGCCTTGAAAGCTATAGGTTTCATCGGCTCCCCTTTGGCCAATAGCATCGGACACAATCACAACGCCCAGGAAGACGAATTCTGCATCAGGCGTCTCCTGGGTATAAACCAGGTACTTAGCGCCGAGGTCCGCCGGCGAATCAAGGGCGATGATGCCTATGACTTCGTTCGAATCGAGCGCCTCATCAGGCGAAAGATCTGCCTGGTTTTGGGTTATCCTGGCCAAAATCGTTTCTCTGATTTCCGGCGTTTGGGCGACTTGCTCAGTTGGATCTACTTCGGGATTGAATTCAATCCCTTCGGTTAGCTCAATGAGATTTTGGTCATTTTGACTTAAGTTGTCGGCCGTCACTTCTCCGGTGTCTAATCGTTTGTGCGCTCGAAGGGCATTGTAGATCAGGTTATCTAACCCTAACGTTTCTATAGGACCATAGTAGACGAAATAGCCCAGCCCCCACTCAAACGATTCACCTCTACTTTCCAGGGGTAATTCGCCATTGTTTATCATTTGCAGCCAGGCGTCTATTCCTCTGCCACCTGAAGTTGTTGACCCTTCATCTGATGATCCAGGCGTTGTTGCCGGTTCGCCTGGCGCTGCAGCACCGGGGGTCTGGCCGGCCGGCGCTGGGACCTGTGGATTATCGTTTTCTCCACATCCGGTAAATATCAATATGGCTACCAGTAACAACACGTTGGCGATGAACCTTTTTTTACCCATATGTCACTCTCTTTGGGGTAGCGTCAGGCTCCCACGCCGGTCCGGAAATTGACGAGGAAAGCGGCCGCAGCCAGAAACACGGAATTGAGCGGCAGAACCGGCCGGGTGAAGATGAGACCCGTTGCTTCCCCGCCAGCCAGATGGCAAAGACGGCCACCCCACTAACCCTGTAAAGAAACAGGGTGCTACTCAATTCAGGTAAGATAATAGCAGATTACAAGCCTACGGCAGATACAATTGATGATACATTTAGGCTTGTATCAAAGGCACACCCCTACATCTTAATATATCCTTGCGCTACCAATAACTCCGCGTTCAGCAGCGCCCCACCGGCCGCGCCGCGCAGCGTGTTATGGGTCAGGGCCATGTAGCGCAGGTCCAGAACGCTGCACCGGCGGACCTTGCCGACCGTCCAGGCCATGCCTTTGTCCGTGTCCCGGTCCAGGCGGGGCTGCGGCCGGTCCGGTTCCTGGCGATAAATGAGGACGCGGCCGGGGCTGCTGGGCAACCCGGCGCAAATTTCCGGGGGACACCACGTCTGCAGCGCCTCGATGGCCTCGGACCCGCTCACCGGCCGGCCCAACTGGACCGAGACGCTGGCCAGGTGGCCATCCATCACCGGCACCCGGTTGGCCTGGGCGCTGAGGCGGATGTCGGCCATCTGGATCTGGCCGTCCTCGAACCGGCCGAGCAGCTTCTTCGGCTCCATCTCCAGCTTGTCGTCCTCGCCGCTGATGAAGGGGAGGACGTTGTCGCTAATCAACATGCCGGATA
This sequence comes from Chloroflexota bacterium, assembly GCA_022616275.1. Classification (GTDB taxonomy): domain Bacteria; phylum Chloroflexota; class Anaerolineae; order Promineifilales; family Promineifilaceae. The sequence continues at coordinate 21,046 of JAKEFB010000175.1, read as the reverse complement.
TACCGGGGTAGCCGGCCCCGGAGATGGCCTGCAGCGTGGTCATAATGGCTGCCTCCAGGCCAAAGGCGTCCTGGAAGATTTTCATCGGCAGGATAGCGCTGGTCGTCGAACAGTTGGGGCTGGCGACGATGAAGCCGGGCCAGTTGCGGTTGGCCCGCTGGGTGGCAATCAGGCCGGTGTGGTCGGGGTTGATCTCAGGGATGATCAGGGGCACGTCGGCCGTCATCCGGTAGGACGAGGCATTGCTGACCACGGCGTAGCCGGCTTCGGCAAACCACGGCTCCATCTCCCAGGCTTCCTTGGCCGGGAGAGCGGACAGGACGACGGGCACGTCCAGGTTGGGCTGGGTTTCCTGGACAGTCAACCGGGCCACGGCCGGCGGCGGGTCGCCGGGAATGACCCAGTTGGCACCCTCGCCATAGGGCTGGCCGACGGTCCGCTCCGAACCGGTGACGGCCGTGACTTCAAACCAGGGATGGTCGGCTAACAATTGCACAAAACGCTGCCCCACAGCGCCGGTAGCGCCCAGGACAGCGACCGGGATGCGTTTCATCGGACACCTCCAGTAACGAAATTGGGGGGAATTATAGCGGGGTGGGGGGTAATTGGGTAATTGGAGTCATTGGGTAATCAGTCGAAACGTCTCACTGTCATTCTGAACGGAGTCTTCGGAGTGAAGAATCCCCTCGGACTATGTCTGGAGGAATTCCTTGCTCCGGCGGCGAACTCTGTTTGCCTCACATACCCCCTCATGCTATCCTTGACCCCATTCAGGCGCGGCCGGGCCACGACAAAGGGCTAGAGAGTCTACCCGATGTTGGAAAAACCAATTGATATAAGCAGGAATCACACTAACTCCTGGCTCCTTGCGGCCGGTGCTTGCCTGCTTCTTTTACTCTGTCTTGGCGGCGCATTTGCCGGCGTCTTCCTGCTGGGCGGGCTGGGGGCGTTCCTGGCCCTGGGTAGCCTGCCGCCCAGCTTCACCACGGCCGAAACACTGGCCTACGACGTCGTCTACGAAACGGCCGGGGCCGACGCGGGGACGATCCAGACCATCCAGAGCCAGGCGGCCGGCGCGTTGCACGCTGTCCTGGTCCGCTACGAAACGGACGGCCAGCCGCAAGTGCGGCTGGTGCTGGCCCGCGACACCGGCCGGGAGTTCCTGGTGGCCAACGGCACGGCCGGCCCCAACGCCGCCAACGCCGCCCTCGACGCGGCCGTGTTCCTCCACCCCAACTCGCTCGACAGCGAGGTCGCCGTCTACGGCCGGCTGCTCGACCCGGCCATCCAGCGCGTGGCCATCACCTGGCCGGCCGGCGTTGAGCTAGACGCGACGATTGCCGGCGATACCTACCTCTTTTTCCAGAGCTGGTCCCCGGTGGATGGCTCCCCGACGCCGGCTTCCGTCATTGCTTACGACGCGGCCGGCCACACCATCAGCCAATTGTCATTCAGTAATGAGTAGCGACCCCTCATCGCTCATCACTCAGCCCTCAGTCCTTCCCTAACTTCCGGCACCCAATCGGCAATCTCCCCCGCCAGCAAGCCAGCGTCCACGCCAGCCAGTTCGCCGGCCGCGCCGTGCAGGTAGCCGCCCAACACGGCCGCCTCGTAAGCGGCCAGCCCCTGCCCCAGCAAGGCGACGATAACGCCGGATAGCACGTCGCCGCTGCCGGCTGTGGCCAGGGCCGGGTTGGCAAAGGGCAGCAGGGCGCAGCGGCCGCCGGGCCCGGCCACCACCGTGTAAGCGCCCTTCAGCAATAGGATGCAATTCCATTCGGCCGCCTTTTCCCGGGCCAGCTCTATCCGGTCGCGAGCCCGCAGCTCAGCCGGCTTCACGCCCATCAGCCGGGCCATTTCGCCGGGGTGGGGCGTGAGGATGGTATTAGCCGGCAGCCGCGCCGGCCAGTCGTCCACTTGGGCCAGCAGGTTCAGCCCGTCGGCGTCCACTACCAGGGGTGGCAGTTGTTCTCTGGCGGCCAGCAACGTTTCCAGGAAATCGTCCGCCTGGTACAGGCCAGGCCCGACCAGCAGGGCCTTGTAAGCAGCTATATCCTCCAGGATCGCCTGGGCGGCCGCGGCGCCGAGCACGTTCTCATCGGCAATCAGGGGATAGGTCGCCTCCGGCAACTGCACAGCCAGCGCCGGCCGGATGGCCGCCGGCACGGCCAGAGCCACCAACCCTGCCCCGGCCCGGTAGGCGGCCCGGCCGGCCAGGGCCGGCGCGCCCCAGTAGCGCTGCGACCCGGCCGCCACCAGCACCCAGCCAAACGTACCTTTGTGGCCATCTTTAGGGCGAGCCAGCAGCAGGCGGCGGGCCTCTCCGGCCGTCACCACTTCCACCGCCACGCCGGCCACTTCCGGCAGCTCCGGGCTGATGCCAATGTCGGCCACCACCAGCTCACCGCAGGCGGCCGCGCCAGGAAAACGAAAATGGCCGCGCTTCGGCCCAGCAAAGGTCACCGTCAGGCCGGCCGGGAGGGCCAGGGGATCGATCTCCCCGCTGTCGGCGTTCAGCCCGCTGGGGCAATCTACGGCCACCACGATAGGATGGGTTGGCCATACTTCCTCTCCCTCCTCGTTGAGGGCGGCAACACTCACCAGCCGGGAGCGCCGCTTGTCGGCCAGGATAGCGGCCCGCTCCTCCAGCCCGCCCTGGACCTGCTTCATCAGCCGAGCCAACTCGCCGCCAATCGGCCGGTCCACCCCTGTGCCCAGCAGGGCGTCCACGACGATGTCGGTGATGTTCAACCGGGTGCGCAAGACCCGGTAGCGCTGGTCGAAATCGGCCGTCAGGACAAAGAGGCCCATTTCCTGCACCCGGACCAGGTTAGCATCTTTTTCCGGGTCGCGGGGCTTGAACAGATAAAAGGCGACGTCGGCCCCGGCCTGGGCCAGATGGCGGCCGGCCACCAGGCCGTCGCCGCCGTTGTTGCCCGGCCCGACCAGGACGGTGACGGCCCGGCCGGCCACCGGGTAGCGGGCAATAATGGCCTCGGCCACGGCCTGGCCGGCCGATTCCATCATCTGGTCGTAGGTGACGCCGGCGGCGTCGGCCGCCTTTTCGGCGGCCACCATCTCGGCTACGGTAAAGAGTTTCATGGCGTTTTACGTTTCAGGAAGCCAATTTGCCGGTACCATTCTAGCGTCTGGCGGGCGCCTTCGGCAAAGGGAGTCGGGGTAAAGCCGAGTTCCTGCCTGGCTTTTTCCGAGGAGACGATCCAGTCCTGAAAAACGTAGGGGGCCATGTTGATGGGGTAAAAAGGTTCCCGGCCGGTGAAGCGCGACAGTGCCGTCCAGGCGCGGGCCAGGAGGACGACAGCCCAGGTAGGGATGTTCAGGCGCCAGTAGCTGATCCCGGCCAGGTCGCTGACGATGCCGTTAACGGCGCTGTGGTTAAGAGACTGGCCGGAGATATTGTAGCGCTGGCCCGGCCGCCCCTCGGTGAGGGCCAGCAAAATGGCCTGGGCCACGTCGGGCACAAAAGCCGGAAAGGTGATGTGCCGCCCATTGTCTACCTTGATCCGCCAGCCGCGCAACGGTTCTTCAAAAAAGAGGCGATTAAAGGCGTAATGGCCCCACGGCCCGTAAAAAGCGCCCGGCCGGAGAACAACCACCGGCAGCCCCCGCTCGCGGTGAAAGGCCAGGGCCAGGTGTTCCCCTTCCAGCTTGGTCTGCATGTAGAAATCCTGCGGCTCGCAGGGGTGCTCCTCGTCAATGACCTGGCCGGGAACCGTCTTGCCGACGACGACCACGGTCGAGATGTGGACGACGCGCTCGACTCTCTCGGCGACGGCCCCGCCCATGACGGCCGCCGTCCCTTCCACGTTGGTATGCCAGAAGGTGGGCAAATCCCCCCAAAAGCGAAAATGGCCGGCGGCGTGGACGACAAAACGGCATCCCCGGCAGGCGGCCTGGACGGCCACCAGGTCGGAGATGTCCTTGGCGTAGGCCAGCTCAATCCCGTTGGCTTGCAGAAAATCGGTGTTGCTGTCCGGCCGGACCAACGCCCGCACCCGGTAACCCGCTTTTTGCAGGAAAGGAATCAGGTTGTGCCCCAGAAAACCGGTGGCCCCAGTGACAAGGATCATGTTACAGTAAGTGGCCTGTTAATTAGTCAGCGTGAGTTTCGCACAAGGCTAAATTATATGGGAAGGCACTGCTTTAAGCTTGTTTTTGCCGTGTAGCAAAAAGGCCAGGTTGGTGAGAGAATATTCTTCTCACTGACCTGGCCTTGCTACGCCCCAGGAGGGACTCGAACCCCCAACCTACGGATTAGCTTCCAGCATCATGTTTCCATGACCACCACTCTTCTGGCTTGCTGGCTGGACTATGTCTTCACCATAGACCATTTCCTGGTCTTTAGGTGCGCCACGTATAGTCTCTGAGGGTGGAAACGCCCGAAACTCGTGCCACATCCTCACGCCAGAGGTTTGACTGTTCTTGGGTAGATTAAAGCGAATTGTGACGCTTTTACCTTCTCCATTCTCGACATACAGGCACTTGTCTTCGTCAATTGCATAAATCGCCAGTACGTCGAAATCATCTCTGCCGTAGTGTGAGTAGTGAACACCGTTCTTGTCGGCCCAGGAAGTCTTAAATTGCACCTCAACTGCGCCTCGGTAGGTGGAGCGAGTTTTAACCTGAACCCGATAGCTGTGGATGTCAGTAGCAATCAGGTCAAAGGGCGCATTTTCGCTAATCGGAATTGACACGAAAAACCCCTTTGAAACGAGGTCTTTGATCACTGCTGCCAATCCAATATCACCTTTGAGCTTAGTGTGATGTTTATTCATCCTTCCTTAATGGCCTGGGATAATTTTGTTAAGTTTCTTGGACATCTCCTTTCCTGCAGGTCACCCAATTCGTTGCATTGTTACCTTTTGGTAGCTTCGACTCTAAGAGCTTTCCCGCATATAGTGGCGTACACTCAACAAGTTTCCCTGCTGAGGCTCCTACTTGAAGTCCGGCGCTCTATCCTTTGAGCTACTGGGGCTCAATGGGGTTATTCTATTCGCTATTGACCATCAAGTCAACGATACCCAAACCCCGCAGGTTTCCAAGCGCACGCTTCGTGCGCCAACCTGCGGGGTTTTCTCGTTAAACGTCACTTTTCCAGCCATATCTCCATGCCTACCGCATCCTCACGAATTTCACATTTTGCGAAGCTCGTCTGGGCGACAAATTGCCGGATTTCCTCTGGTGTGTACGCGTTCTTGAGCAGCATGTGCTTGAACGTCCACCTGGTAATGAAAGTATTGATGCGACTCAGACCCAGGTCGTTGACATGCGTGTTGATGTCTTCCAGCGAGACATCGCGGCGTAAATCAGCAATGAGCGCCCGGCCGCCGGGCTTGAGCACCCGATACATCTCGCGGATGGCCTGGACCGGTTCGCTAAAGTTTTTAAACGCGGCGCGGCAGATAATGAAATCAAACACGCCGGCCTCAAACGGCATGTCCGAGGCGTTGCCGTGGCGAAAGTCAACGGGGACGCCGGCTTCCCTGGCTTTGGCCTGGGCGATTTGGACAAAGGACTGGCTAATGTCCAATCCGACGACCTGGTACTTGCCGGCTTTGGCCAGTTCAATGGCCAGGTAACCCGGCCCCGGCGCAACTTCGAGTACCCGGCCGGCGGCCGGGAGCGTTTCGTTCACCTGGCGTACCGCCGTTTCAAGTTCTTGATCCTGCTCTCTAATCTTGGTGTACCATTTAGCGATCACCCCCTCCATAGCCATACCCTTGTAAGGTTTGGCCGCTTTCGGTGCGGGCTGCTTGGTTTGAAGCGTAGTTGTCATCGTGCTGTACCTCCGCAAATTCGTGTCTTTCTTCAGGGCTTTCAGTTATGGTTGTTTTGTTTCTTCCTCAGACGTCAGGTGCGCCGCTACCTCGCGGAGCCACGCCTCACTCCAGGTGAGCCGGCCGGCCACCAGGTCGGCGACGACTAAGCGAACCCACTCCAGCTCGGCCGCCAGCGTGGCCCGCAAATACTCCATAAGCGGCCGCCTCCCCCTTTTCCCCATTCGCTACGGTTGTGCGAGATTTTGCGGTACATCCTTCAGGAAGTGGGCCAGCCGGCCGCTCTGGATATACTCCAGCAGGCTGTCCAGGTCGGGCAGCACTTCGTCGGCCGTCAGGCGGACGACCCAATTGTGGACGAGCGGCGTTACAACGATGACCGGCTTGTTGGCCCGGTAAGCGGTCCACATTTCAATGGCCGTGCCCATGCTGGCCCAGGGCAGGTAGGCAATGACCACGTCGGCCTCATTCACCAGGTCGGTGTTGGCCAGAAAGGTCTGCTCAATCAAGTCCATCTCATAGGCCACGCTGTTGGGGTGCAAGACCCAGGGGTCACTGATTCGAACGTCAGGCAGGTGGGTCTGGAGCGCCTCGCTAATCCGTACTCGATAATCCTGTTCGTCAATCTGGTTGTCCAGGCGCGAGCCTTGCATCACCCCGGCTATAAAAACGTGCATAAGCTATCCTCCGGCGGCCGGCGGGAAGAGTCCGACCTCGTCGCCGTCTTGAAGCGGCGTTTCACTTTCTACCGCCTGGCCGTTGACGGCCGCGGCGTTTACCAGCCCCTCCGGCACGCCCAGGTGGGCAGCCAGTTGAGCCAGCGTGGCCCCATCGGGCATAGAAACAGAAAACGGGTGATGGGGCGCACCACCCGCTGCCTCCGGCCGGTAACGGCGCAGCGTGCCGTATAATTTCACCGTCACCTTCAAGGGCTACTCTTCTTCCTCAAAGATAGGCTTAATCCCCTGGTACACCCGACCACCGGCAATGGTCTTTAGGACTACGTCCGGGTCGCGGCCGACGGCTTCGGCCAGCTCGCGGGCCGTCATCGGTTTGTTGGCGTTGGCCAGCAGGACGTAAAAGACCGCGTCTACCAGGGAAGCGTGAGTGACAAAATCGTCCGGCATCTGGCTAAAGTAGGCCTGTAAAGCGTATTGGAAACCATCCACGCGCCGGACTTCACCCGTCTCCGGGTCAACCAGGTCTACTTGCTCCACCCCCATGTCCAGGGCCGCGTCCTCGCCGATGCCCAGGCGGCTGTAAAGATAGGTTTTGAGGTCCAGGTTCGATTCTTCCCACCAGGTATAGTCAATGTGAAACCTGGTATCCAGGGTAGGTCGTTTGAGATCGAGAACTTTCAGTTTAGGACGTGGTCTGCTCAACGTACGTGCCTTTACTTTTCGTATTGCCAGTAGTGGTCCCCTACCGGGTGGAAAGCCTGGTGTTTCACCAGCTCGGCAAACAATGGGCCAGGCGGCACCCGGCGGAGCATATTGACGGCGCTGTAGAGCGTCTTGGCATGAACGGTCCGCTGCGGGTTCAGTGCCGCCAGTTGGGGGAAAATCTCCACCAGCAGCGAGGCCAGGCTGCGCCTGGTGCTTTCAATGCGGCGGGCCAGAACGTCCAGGGCGGTCACATAATCGGTGCCGACGATCAGCAAATCGTCGTAGCCGCAGCCCACACTGCGCCGCTCCAGCTCAAATTTGATGTGATTGTCTTCGACCGAGGCCAGGCGGACCCACTCGCGCTGCGGCCGGCGGCGGTCGTAGTTAAGGTAGACCACGCCCACACCTGGCCCCGGCTTGAGGGTGATGAAGCCGCCCACCGGGATACTGTTTTCCCGGTACCAATCGGCCAGGCCAAAGACGTGGCGGTGTTCCTGGACAACCCAGGCCACAATTTCCTGCTGCGTCTCTTCGTCCACCAGGAGAATGCGCTGCCGGGCCGAGATACCGGTGGGGAACAAGGGCCGCGTGCGAGAGCTAAGCGGCAACGTTCCGGCCCACCGGTGGGGGTAAATAAGGGACAGGATCGTCGGCAGTGGCGTCTCGGCCGGCTCCAGCTCCGACCACTCGTCGTCCAACTCCCGCTCCAGGAGCAACAACTGCGGGTTTAACAGGGCCCGGTCGTAAGGAATCGGCGTATATTGCAGCCGCTCCGGTACCTTGACCACCCCTTCCGGCTCCAACCGGCGCAGGAACCAGGCCACCCGGCCGGGCGGGGCGACTTCGTCAAACCGGTCGTCCTGGAGCAGGGCGTAGTCCAACGAAAAACGGCGCACCTCGGAGTCCAGGCTCTCATCCATGTCCAGGTGCGGCATAATTTCCAGGGTCGGCAGGGGACCGCCCTCGTTCATCTCCAGGACGGCTTCGGCCAGGTGCAGATGGCCAACGTTGACTTCGGCCATCAGCGGTTTGATAAACCACAGGTTGCCCAGACGAATAAATTCGTCGCGCTTAGCCAGGGCGGCGGCCAGTTTTTTGGCCACGAGTGGCCCGTACACTTTGTACAATTCCTCCAGGTCTACGTCGGCCAGCGGGTCCAGAACGGCCCCGTTCTCTTCGTTCAGGACGTGTTCGCCGGGCAACTCGGCGGCGAATTCACGCGCCTTGCCGTTTATTTCCACGGCCAGAACGGTAAAATGGCCTCGTTGGGGATCGTAGCCAGGACGGGCGGCCGTCACCCGGCCGTTGGCAAATTTCAGGGCCGGGAAAACCAGCTCGTCGCCAACCTGGTAGCTGTTTTTCGGCCGGTACACCTGGCGGCCGGTTAACCGCTGTTTAATCCGGTTACGCTCTTCGGCCACGCGATGGGCAACAACCAGGCGCGAGATTTGCTCAATCGTCTGTGGTTTTTCTGCCTCCAGAAAGCCGTTATAAATCTGTTCTATATCCGAATCGCTAATGGAAAAATCAGGACCCCAGTATTCGCGAGTCTGGGTTTGCGGCTGATTCAAAGCGGTCTCCTGTAAAAATAGCTGTCAGCTATTAGTTTTTTTGTCATTGGTGGCGGGCTTTGGCCCATGTGAACTCCTATCAAAACAAGCGTGAAGGGGAACGGCCTGTTGGGGCTTGGTTACAGGCTCAAAATTATATCACCGGGAGGCCACGTTGCAACATAACGCCAGAGCGCCAAACCCCGCAGGTTGGGGCACGAAGCGTGCCCTCAGAAACCTGCGGGGTTTTACCTCAAGCTACGGGAAAAGCTCCCGCGTCCACTGCAGACCATTGACCGGAACGTTCAACACCCGCAGGTCCCAATGGAGGTGCGGGCCATTGGAAAGGCCGGTTGAGCCGCCCTCGGCCACCAACTGGCCGGCCGTCACCTGGTCCCCGACTTTGACGTGAATTTTGGATAGATGGTAATAACCAGTCATCACTCCCAGGCCGTGGTCAATAATGACCGTCAGGCCACGCAGCTCCAGCGTGTCGGTGAAAATGACGGTGCCGGCCGCCGGGGCATAAATGGGCGTGCCGATCGCGCCGGCAAAATCTATGCCGGTGTGGTAAATCTCAATCGGCCCGTTGTTGTAAGAGCGGGCGTCGCCATAGCCGGCGGTGACGACTGTGCTGGTCAGCGGCAGTTGGAATAGCCCCCCCCACAGCGGGGCGTCGCTGAAGCGGGTGTAAATCGTCGCCAGGAAAGCGTCCTCTTCGGCCCGGATTTCAGGCGCCAGCAGGTAGGTCAGGTTGTCGGGAATGGTGATGGTCTGCGTGCCGTAATTGCCGGAAACAACCTCGACGTCCTGGAAGAACGGCCGCCAGGGCGTGGCGCCGAAGCCGCCCAGGGCCAGGGTATAGCGGCCGGGCGCGGCAAAGGCGTCTATCCCGGCCAGAGCCACGTAGCCGCCGTCGTAGGGCGCAAAGCGCAGCGACTGGCCGGCAAAATTCCCCTCGGGCTGGCCGGTGGTCAGGTTTTCCACGTAGATGGCCACCGTTTCTCCCTGGACGGCCGGCAAAGGATGGACCCGGACCTGCCCCCACATCCCGGGCAAGTGCTGGTAGCGGGCCTCGCCCGGCAGGCGCAGTCGCTGGCTGGGATAGAGGCGGGTGGGAAACGGCAGGTTATTGGCCTGGGCAATCTCGGCCGGGGAGAGGTTGTAGCGAACGGCCAGCGCCAACAGGGTATCTCCTGGCTGGATCACGTGGGGCGTACCGGCCAACGGCTGGGGATCGGCCGAGCCGGTGCGGCTGATGATGGACAATTGCCGGCCGGCCACCAGGTCGTAGGGGTTTAGCATCCGGTTGTCGCGGGCAATGGCCTCGACGGTGGTGTTGAAATCGGCCGCCAGCCCCGGCAGCGTGTCGCCGAGCTGGATGGTATAGACGGTGGCCACGGCCGTGCCCCCGCCGCCGGGAATAATCAACTCCTGCCCGGCGTAGAGCAGGGACGGGTCGCTGATGTTGTTCAATTGCTGCAGCACTTCTACCGTCGTGCCGTACTGTTGGGCAATGGTGAACAGCGTTTCGCCTTCCTGGACCAGGTGAACGCGGGGAATGTCGCCGTCCTCCCCGGCCGGCGCAGTTGGCGTCGGGGTAGGCTCACCCGTCTGGGCCTGCACGGCCGGCGAGGCCAGCAGCAGCCCGGCAATCAAGGCCAGGGTGATAAAGGTTAAAGTAACTTTCATAATACCTGGCGCCTAAACGGCTATCTCAAAACGAACGCGGTCTCCGGCGCGGACGTGCTGGAGCACGCCGGGATGTGTCTCAACCACGTAGCGGGCCGGAGCCTGGGGTACGTAAGACGGCCGCCACGGCCGGGCGACGACGGTATCCACCACTTCCCCGGCGTCGTTGACCCAAATCACACCCAGGTCAACGAAGACAAAGAACATATGAATAGCCGTGGTTACCCGGCTATCGGCCGCCTCCACCAGCACCAGCCCTCCACCGGCCGGCAGCGCCCGGCGGAACTGGAAGCCGCGCAGCTTGCTGGCAAAGCTGTCGCACCAACGCGCTCGCTCCACCAGCACCCGGCCGCTCTCTGTGTGAATAACCTGGCGATACGTCCTGATTGCCACACCGGGAAGTATCAGGTGTCAGGTGTCAAGTGTCAAGGGGCAAGTAGGCAAGTAGGCAAGTGGCAAGTAATCTGCGGACTTGCACACTTGCATACTCGCACACTCGCACACTCGCAAACTTACACACCCACGCACCCACACAACTACACAACCAGACGCCTTGCCCGCAGGGCCTGGTACAACGCCTCAGCCTGGGGGAAGTGGAAGGCGGCCGGCACGGCCCAGAATTCGTCCAGGTGGCGGTTGCCGGTCTGTTCCTGGTAAATGAGGGCCTGCAGGTACAGGTCAATTTTGTCGGCGTCGTGGACCAGGCGGGCTTCGGCCGTCTCGGCCGTGTGCAACTCCTCCCACAGCGCCAGCAGGCTCTCGCCAAAGGGCAGGCCGTCCAGGATGTCGGCCATCGCCTTGCGTTCCGCTTCCGTTTTCACGCCGGCCGGCAGGTAGCGCCAGGCCGGGCTGGGAATGTCAGTCGTCAGGGCTTCGGGCAGGTCGTGCAGTACGGCCAGGCTCAACGCCTGGGCCAGGTCCACCGGCTCGTCCACCACCTGGGCCAGGACGAGGGTGGCCAAAGCCACACCGTAACTGTGGGTAGCCACGCTTTCGGCGTCGGGCACGCCCCGCTGCGTCCAGCCGGTCCGGGTCACCCGCTTGAGCTGGTTGCCGTGTAAAAGCACGGTGAGAAGTGCAGTTACGTCCATGTGTCACCTCTGAAAAAAACAGTATAATCCTGACCTGATTGCTTCTTTTGACGCCAAGACGCAAAGACGCCAAGATTTTTCGTTTATCTGGAGCGCCTTTGCGTTTTACTTTGAGGAGAGAAATCGTGTTCTTTTGGAAACAACCGGCGCGCCTGCTGGTGCTTATTGTGATTTTTACCCTGCTGGCCGCTTGCCGCAAACAGGAAGTCATCCCGGAGGTAAGCCAGTTCGTCCCCTTTCAGGACGACGCCCTGGGCCTCTCCCTGGAATATCCGGAAACATGGGCGACCCACACCTCGATCAGCGGCCTCACCGTCGCTTCCAGTGACACGGTCATCAACAACGAGTCGCTGGCCGACATTGGCAACAACGGCTTCGTGGTCATTATCCCCGGCGAGCTTGACGTCTTCAATTTTCAAACAGCCCAGGAGCTGGGCAGCGACGACGCCGTCCGGGCCGTAGCCGTCTATAAGGCCCTGCTGGAACAAGAAGGGCAGGAATACGTCACCGTAGAGCCGCCCCGGGAATTGGCGATGGAGGGGCAATCGGCGGCGATGATGGTCTTGCGCTCACCGGTGGAAGGTAAGCACCTGATCACGCTGATGGCAGTGGTTATCAACGACGACTACATGGCGTTGGTCTCGGCCGCCTCGCTGGAGGACGCGGCCGGAGCCATGCGCCCCGTTTTCGAGCAAATTATCAACTCCATTCACGTGACGGCCCCGGCCGGGATTGGGTAATTCGCTACCAGGTCGAGCGCTTCTAAAAAGACCCGGCCGTTCTCCTCCAGGTCGCCGGTCAGGGCAAAGGTCGCGCTGCGCACCCGGATGTCGTCCAGCCGGACGTCCAGCGGTGGGGAGAGGGGCTGGGGGTAGATCAGGACCGCTTCCCGGCAGTCGCGGGCCAGGGCGTAGACGGCCACCTGGTTGATGTCCTCGTTGTCCGGCCGGCTGGCCGTCTTGTACTTGGTGTCCAGCACCGCCAGCGCCTGGCCGCTGGCCCGGTCGGTGACGACCAAATCTATGATCACCTGCACCTGGCCGGAGGGGTCAATCTTGACCTTCTGCTGCTCGGCCAGCGCCAGCCCGGCCGGCAGGTGCTCTTGCAGCCAGGCAGCGACAAACTTTTCATAGAGGCCGGCCATCTCCACCAGGAATGGCAGCATGACCCGGTCGCCCAGGCGGTGGCTGGGACCGCTCTGCTCCAGGAAAAAGCGGCACAGGCCGTGTAGCGGCCGGTAATCGTCGTTGAGGCGGTGGTAGAGCCGGCCAAGGCAGGCTTCGGCGGCAACGGGCGTCGGGGCGACCAGCCCTTGCAGGGCGCGGTAGGCCCGCCGGACGGTGGGCAACACACGCTCGGTACAGACGCCGCTGCGGGCGATACGGTCCAGCGTCCAGGCCAGAATCTGGTTGTCGGCCACGTCGGCAGTGTGCTCCTCGTACTGGCAGGGCAGCCGGGGGTCCCAGGGGCGGCGCAACGCCTCGGCCGTCTCCAGCCGGCCGCGCAAGGTGGGCAGCCGCTCCGCCTGGCCGACGTAAGCCCGGTAAAAGCCGCGCCGGCCGCGGTCCAGCACCCGCCGGGCCAGGATGGCCGCCAGTCGCTCGTAAAAGTCGGCCAGCGACGCGGCCCCTACCAGCCCTTCCAGGAATTCAAACTTAAAGCGGTAGGCAACCTCTAACATGCGGAAGAGGTTGTCCAACGGCGCTTTCGGCTCCAGCGCCAGGCCCAGCTCCGGCGTCAGCGGGATGTGTCCCACCCAGCCCTGGGCCTGCAAGCGCCATTGCTGGCCGGTGGGGAAGGAAGGCCACTCGACGTGTACCTGCCGCCCATAGCGCTGCCACAACACCCGCCCGGCCGCCTCCGGCAACTCCCCGGCCGCCAGCCCCAACGTCTCAAACTCCCTCAACCGGATCGTCCGCATCCCAACTCCTTCACTCACCACTCACCACTCATCACTCATCACTCATCGCTCATTGCTCATCGCTCATAGTTGGCCTTGCCAACTGCGCTCATTGCTTTTCACTCACGCCTCAGCACTTTACCCTCTATTCTTGCCCACCGAAACTCATCAACCTGCTCCGGCCGGTCAAAGAAATACTCCTCCAGGTAAGGCTCAATCTCCATCTGCCAGATGTCGCCAATCTCCCCGGCCGGATCGGGGCGCAGGAAAAAGGTGATGCCGACCTCGTAATGGGGGTCGTTAATCTGGCGGTTGACGGCTTGCAGGGTATCCACCAGGCCGGCCACGTCAAAGCCGGTGTCGGCGTGGTAGCGGCGCAGCAGATCATAATCGGGCACCAACCGGATGAAGGCGAAGCGGCGGCGCAGGGCGTGATCCACCAGGGCAATGCTGCGGTCGGCCGTATTCATCGTGCCGATCAGGCGGACGTTGGCCGGGATGGCAAAGTGGCCGCCGCCGGCCAGGGGAATGGCCTGCCCGCGATACTCCAGCAGGTACATCAGCTCGCCGAAGACGCGGGCGAGATTGGCCCGGTTGATCTCGTCCAGGATAAGCACGCAGCTCCCGAAGCGGCCGGCCGCCCGGCGGCAGAACTCCAGGAAACGGCCGGGTTTGACCTGGTATTCCAGGCTGCCGTCCGGCCGGGTGTGGGGCCAGATGCCCTGGATGAACTCCTCGTAGGTGTAGGCCGGGTGGAACTGGACCAGCTCGACAAAGCCGTCGCCGCCGCCGGCCAGGTAGCGGGCCAGCCGCTCGGCGATAAACGTCTTGCCCGTGCCCGGCGGCCCGTAGAGGATGGCCTGGCCCTTACGCTCAATGGCCCGTATCCACCGCTTTAATTCTACCTCAGCAATGCCAGTTTCAGCCGCAAGTTGAGTTAGGGGGTAAATATTCTCTTGTTCAGCTTCGGCTAGTAATTTAGATGATGGAAGTGATGTATAAAAATCTCTATATGCTTCTTTTTTTATACCTTCTTTAAAGAGCCGAGAGCGCCAGTCTGAATTAAATAGAGCATAGAAGATCTCTTCTTGGTGACGGTCTCTAACAGATGAACGTTTCCATTGACCAAACCTATAAACGATATAATCAAGTGTTTCCTGATACACTTTCCACAAATGATCTTCTTTCGGGTTTATTAGTTCAGGGGATACTTCATATAGCGCCACCGAGGGAGCACCTTCCTCTTTATCAAACACAAATCTTTGACGAATTTTGAGGTCGGGATTAATCAGATCGCTCATCAAAGCCATTTCGACAATATGCCTATGTAAGCCTCTTGAGGTACTGGTTCCCCGAAAACCTAACACAACCCATTTTCCATATGTCAAGCGCAAAGCAGATTCTTTTGTAGAGAGCGTTAAGGCAACGTGCGGATCATCGGGGTCATTAACCCCTAACCGCTGCAACACATCTTGCAAGAGTTCAAAACCCCATGCCGCATGTGTGTCACTCGTAAAAATTCGGGAAAGTGGCTCGGCCAGTGGCTCGATATAAGTGTCCATAGACTCTTCCTGCTCCGCTAGTACTTGCTCAAACGCTTCATTATCTGGTTCTCGCAAAATGTGAGTCTGTACGCTGGGAGAATAAATCGCCTGGGGAACATCCAATTCCACCTGGGCGCGGGGAGACAGCCGGCCGACCTGCTCCTGGCTTTCCCGGTAGCAGACCCAGATAAAGCTCTGAATATCCACCATGTCTCGCGGCTCGTAGCCGGCCAGGGCCTCTCGCAGCCGGCCGGCCTGATCCAGGACGGCGGTGTAGGCGGCCGCTGCCGGCACGCTGCCTAGCGCTCGGCGGTGGCCCATCAGCTTGAGGAACCATTCGATGGTTCGAGGTTTGACGAACAACTCCGTCTCCGGGTGGCAGAGAAAGAGGAAGTAGGTGGGAAAGGTCCAGCGGTTGGGCAGGGCGTGGCGGCCGGCATAATCGGCAAAGCGCCCCAGCCGCTCCGGGCCTGGTCCTTCGCCGTGCAGCAGCTCCAACACCTGGCCGCCGAAGCTCTCCTGATCCAGGTGGGGGTGGCGCAGGATGGCCAGGTCACTGCTGCGGGGAGTGCGCAGGTAGAGCAGGTTGGTCGCCTGGCCCAGCTTCTCCAGCCGGCCGAGCACCTCGCCAACTTCGCCCGCTTCCAGCAGTTGAGCCAGCCCGGCCGGGTCGAGCAGCTCGGCCGCGCGGGCTACGGCCCGCTGTTTGTAGGCTACTTCGTCGGCCGCAAAGGGTGGATATTGAAAACCGTCCCAGCCCGGGTAGCGGCGGCGCACCAGGCTGACCAGGTCGCGAATCTGGCGGCTGGGAAGGACAGAACTACTCACGACCCAATTATAGAGGAAATCAGGCTCGCTGGCAGCCAGGCCTGGCCAACATCCCTGGGACCGCGAGCATCCCTGCTCACGTTAGCCGGCAGCCCTGGGACCGCGAGCATTGAGTTGGCGGCCAACTCCGCTCGCACTGGCCGGCCGGAAGCCGGCGGTTCCGGGCGTTGGACTGCAAGCATCCTTACTCGCGCCGGCACTTGCCCAATTTCCCGGCAAGGTTATACTAGGGTACTATCCATGTGGCGCTGCGTGCCCACCAATCCAGACCGGGCGCCGCGTGTAGCCAGGAGCATTTTGTCGTTGCACGGTTTGCCGTGCCTCTGATACGTCTAACTTTACCCTGGAGACTGATGGATTGGCATCCCGTTTGCTGCAAATACCAGTCTAACACCTTTTGTATTCTTCCTCGCTTGCGTGCGTCACGTGCCAGTTGCCAGTTGCCAAACCAAATCTTTTTGCCTGGCCCAACCTCCTGGAGGTTTACAACCTTTGGGAAGTTTTCCCGACGCCTGCCATAAGCTGTTGTTGATGGTCATGCTGGCTGTCAGGGAACTGGCCGGTAACAGCCAGTCTTACCCTATCTGAAAAGGAGGTGCTGTCTATCGCCATTCACGAATAGAAGAGTAGCAATCAGTTAACTTCTTAACTTCGCGTCTTACTTTGCTTTAGGAGGAGAAAGCACATGAACAAAAACCGTACCCTTTCGCTCATTGTCATGGCCCTGTTAGCCACCCTTTTGATAGCCTGCAGCAGCGGCGCGCAGGTCGAAGTCACCCGCGTGGTCGAAGTGACCCGGGTGGTCGAGGCCGAGGCTGGCGGCGGCGCGCCGGAAGCGGTCACCTTTGCCGGCGGCGGCGACACGCTGGCCACCGTCCAGGAGCGCGGCACACTGAAGTGCGGCGGCAATGATGCCCTGCCCGGCTTTGGCTACCTGGACCCGGATGCCGGCGAAATCACCGGTTTTGACGTAGACTTCTGCCGGGCCGTCGCCGCGGCCGTCCTGGGCGACGCCGACGCCGTCGAGGTCATCCCCACCTCCGGCACCTCGCGCTTCCCTACGCTGCAGTCGGGCGAGGTAGACGTCCTCATCCGCAACACGACCTGGACCATCAGCCGTGACACCTCCCTGGGTTTCGACTTTGGCCCGACCACTTTCTTCGACGGCCAGGGCATGATGGTCCGCGCGGACAGCGGCATTGAGACGCTGGCCGATCTGGCCGGCGGCACTGTTTGCGTCCAGACCGGCACGACGACCGAAAAGAACCTGGCCGACGTTTACCGGGCCATGGACGTGCAAATTGAATCCAAGGTCTACCCCGACGCCGACAGCACCCGCGAAGCCTATGACTCCGGCGCTTGCGACGGCTTCACCACCGACAGGTCCGGCCTGGTTGCCAGCCAGATCCTGTTGACCAATCCCGACGACCATATCATCCTGCCCGAAACGATGTCTAAAGAGCCACTGGGTCCGCTGACCCGCCACGGTGATAACAACTGGAACGACATCGTCTCCTGGGTCGTCTACTGCACCTTCGCCGCCGAAGAGTACGGCCTTAGCTCCGAGAACGTAGACGACGCCCTGGGTGGCGAAGACCCGGTCATCCAGAACCTCTTGGGCGAGACCGGCGACCTGGGTGTGGCCTTGGGGCTGAACAACGACTTCTGCTACCAGGTCATCAAGCTGGTCGGTAACTACGCCGAAATCTACAACCGCCACCTCGGCCCGGATACACCTTTTAACCTGCCGCGTGGCCTGAACGAGCTTTATACCAACGGCGGGCTGCTCTACGCGCCGCCGTTCCGTTAAACCGTCCTGGCATTCAGGTGACTGTCACTTTCAGTGACAGTCACCTAACTGCCGTGGGCGGCCGGTAAAAGGGAAGCAGACATGGCCGAATTAACTCCGAACCTCCCCCGGAGCAAAGGGGAGTCTATTCCCTTCTGGCGTGATATTCGTGTGCTGGGCGTCCTGGCCCAGATCGCTTTTGTCGTCGTCTTCATTCTGGCCGCCACCTGGGTCATACGGAACGTCTTGGGAAATCTGGACGAATTGGGAGAGGCGCAGTTCATTTGCGCCGATGGGGGGTCCAGCTTCCGTTGCGCCTTTGACTTCCTCAATCTGGAAGCCCAATTTGACATTGCCGAAAAACCCATCGCCTACACCCCGGCCGACTCCTACTGGCGGGCGCTGTCGGTGGGGCTGCTCAATACGATCAAGGTCGCCGTCCTGGGCATTATCCTGGCCACCATCCTGGGCGCCTTTACCGGCATTGCCCGGCTGTCGTCAAACTGGCTCATTCGCACCGTCTCCAAGTGGTACGTGGACATCATCCGCCAAACGCCGCTGCTGCTGCAATTATTTTTCCTGTATTTCGGCGTGCTGCTGACGTTGCCCCAGATCCGGCAGGCCCACCAGTTCCTTGGCCTGCCGGTCTACCTGAGCCAGCGAGGCATTAACCTGGCCTGGCCGGTGATCATGCCCTCCTTTACCACCTGGCTGGCCTTCCTCGTCCTGGGCCTGGCTGTGGCCGCTGCCTTGTGGTTGATCCTTGGCCGGCTGGAGCAACGGCTGGAACGATCCGCCAACCGCTCTCTCTGGGTGACCCTGGCCTTCCTGCTGGCCGCCGGGGCGGGCTGGGTGGTCACCGGCAGCAGGGCCAACAACCTAGCCCTGTTGGTGGCCCCGGAGTTGGCAGTGAGCGAATTTGACGAGCTGCAAGCGGTGGCGCGTGAGCGCTTGCAGGTCGAGGATCTATCCCAGGTAGACGAGCTGGTCGCCCAGGGGACGTTGAGCGAGGAAACAGTGGAGGCTGCCGCCCTGAAAGTGTGCGTCCTGGAGGATACCCCGGCCGAAACGGCCGTCATTGCCGAACTGCAACAGGCCAGCATCCCCTTCCAGGTGGACAGCTTTGACGACCCGGACGAGGCCACAGAGGCTTACGCGGCCGGCGACTGCCAGGTTTTTGCCGCCGGCGCCGGCGTGATTGGCGGGGCGCGCGGCTCCCTGGAAAACCCGAACGCTCACCAGGTGGTCAATCTGCCGGAGCAGCCGCTGCGGCTGTCCGCCCCCCGGCTGCAGGGGCTCAACTTCGTCGGCGGCGTCAAGCTAACGCCTGAATTTGCCGCCATCCTCATTGGCCTCGTCATCTATACCGGCGCCTTTATCGCCGAAATCGTCCGCGCCGGCATCCAGTCGGTGGCCAAGGGCCAGAGCGAGGCGGCGCGGGCCCTGGGCCTGACCGAGGCCCAGCGGTTGCGGCTGATCGTCTTGCCCCAGGCGCTGCGGGTGATTATTCCGCCCCTCACCAGCCAGTACCTGAACCTGACTAAAAACTCGACCCTGGCCCTGGCCGTGGCCTTCCCGGACCTGTGGAGCATTAGCTACACGACCATTAACCAGTCCGGCCGGGCCATCCAGATTATTTTGATCATCATGGTCACTTATCTCAGCCTTAGCCTGCTCATTTCCGCCTTCCTCAACTGGTACAACCGGCGGATTGCCCTGGTGGAGAGATAACGATGGCAACCCAAAATCTCGACTCACCCGTGGCCGGCGTCGCCGGCGGCCTGAAAATGCACTTCAACTTTGGCGACTTCGTCAAAGACCACGTTACCCGGTCCTGGCTGTTGGCTGGTTGGCTGGCCATTTTAACCTACGCCACCGTCCGCTTCGTCCTGGGCCAACTGGCCGCTGCCCCCATCACCAGCCTCTTCATCCTGGCTGCCTGGCTCACCACCGTCGGTCTGGCAATTTACGGCGAAATTTTCCGCCGGCACTCGCCCCTTTCTTTCTGGATGAAGAATAATCTCTACAACTCTATTACCAACGTCCAGTTGACACTTATTTTGGGCCTGGCCCTGGCGGCGGCCGTGCGAGGCTTTTTTGCCTACGCCGTCCTGAACGCCAGCTTCTCGCCCGACCCGGCGGTAGCACAGGCCACGGAATTCAGCGGGGCTAACTGGGGCGCGGTCATTGACAACCTCTACAATCTGCTCATGTTCGGCTTCCCCCGCGACGAGGTCTGGCGCATTTACGCCGCCATCGCCATGCTCGTCGTCCTGGCCATTCCCAGCTTCTTCGTCTACCGGCCGGGCTACAAGGGGCCGAAAATCGCGCGCCAGGGGCTGACCTTTCTGTGGTTGCTGACGCCGCTGGCCAGCTACGTTCTGCTGCGCGGCGTGACGCCGCCGGCGCTGGCCACCGGAGACATCGCCATTTTTGTCCTGACAGGGCTGGCCCTGGCTGGCAGCCTGCTGTTACACTATCTTAGGCCGCCGGCCGGGGCGGGGCGGGGCGGGCTGCTGGAATTTGCCCGCGCGGCGCTGCGGCTGGTAGCCGTCGTGGGCGGCGTTTACACGGCCATTATCGCCCTCCGGCTGGCCTTGGGGTCACTGAGCCTCTTCGACGAAATCAACCCGGACAGGGCCTGGGGCGGCCTGCTGTTGACGATCATTATCGCCGTCTTTGCTATTGTCGTCTCTTTTCCCATCGGCGTGCTGCTGGCCCTCGGCCGGCGCAGCCGCATCCGGGGTGTGCCGGCCTGGATCACCTACCCGGTCGCTTTAGTCTTGACCGGCCTTGGACTGGCCCTGAGCACACGTACGAGCCTGCCGCAAGCGCAAAACACCCTGCAGCGCGTCCTCTCCTTCTGGCCGCTTTTGATCCCTATTATCGCCTTCCTCTTCCAGCGCACTTTCCGGGGCAACGTCGTGGCTGCCTTCAGCACCTTGTACATTGAGGTCTGGCGCGGTGTGCCCTTTATCACCGTCCTGGTCATGGCCATCATCCTCTTCCCCATCTTTCTGCCGCCGGACCAGGAAATTCTAAACACCTGGCGCGTCCTCTGGTTTAGCGCCTTCTTCAGCGCCGCCTACCTGGCCGAAAACGTCCGCGGCGGCCTGCAGGCCATCCCCAAGGGGCAGTACGAAGCGGCCGATTCGCTCGGACTCAGTACCTATAAGAAGTACCGCCTGATTATCCTGCCCCAGGCGCTACGGATCGTCATCCCGGCCATCGTCGGCCAGTTTATCGGCCTGTTCAAGGACACTTCCCTGGTGGCTATCGTCGGCCTGTCAGACCTGTTGCGCATTGCTAATTCTATTTCTGCCCAACGAGACTGGCTGGGCGTGCGCCGCGAGCCTTACATCTTCATTGCCCTGATCTACTTCGTCGTCAGCGCCGTCATGACCAACTACAGCCGCCGCCTGGAAGCCCGTTTAGGTGTAGGCGAACGGTAAGTAAAGATGTGGTTGTG
>JAKEFB010000174.1 GCA_022616275.1 Chloroflexota bacterium | reverse complement strand
GCCAGGCCAGAGAGAAAACCAGCCAAACGCGCTCGAAGGCGCTCGCGCCCGTTCATAACCACACCCCTACACCGGAGTTGAAAGCCAACTCACACACCCACACAACTACACCTTCAATCTCCATTCTCCAATCTCCAATCTCAAAACAAAAAGCCGGGTGCGGAATCTTTTCAGATTCCACACCCGGCCAGCATTCCCATCGCAAGGCGCGGTCTATATGAAATAAGCCTGAATGGCCCTTGTTCCTTCTAAGGCAGCATTATAGCACATCTGTTCTATTTGTCAATAGACTCTGTCGGACAACTTTACAAACTGATTCTCCTGTTTACTCGAGTGCGGGCAACGTGAAGTGAAAGGCGCTGCCCTGGTCGGGTTCGCTCTCCACCCAGATCCGGCCGCCGTGCGCCTCTACCGCCAGCCGGCAGAAAGCCAGCCCCAGGCCGCTGCCCCGGCCGTCCTGCTGGCCGGTAATAAATTTGTCAAACAACCGCCCCTGCATTTCGTGGGCGATTCCAAAGCCGTTATCGGTCACCGTGACCCGCATCATCGGCGGCCCATCCGGCTCTGTTTCTTCGGGCAGTTCCAGGCAGGCGGCCACGCATATCCGGCCTCCGGCCGGCGTAAACTTAATGGCGTTATCGAGCAAATTCTGCAAAATCCGTCGTCCCAGGTCAGGGTCCATCAAGGCCGGGGGTAAAGTAGACGGTATGTCACTCTCCAGCGCCAGGTTCCGTTGCTGGGCCAACACCGACTGCAACTGGAACACCTCGCCCACCAGGTCAGCCAGGTAAACAGGTTCGGGCTCCAACCACATCCGGCCGCTTTCCATCCGGCTAATGTCCAGGATTGCCCGCAATAGCTCCAGCATACGCTGCGTATTGCGGCTGGCAATCGTCAACATCTGCTGGTAACCGGCCGGCAATGCTCTAACCGAGACCGGCTCCAGCATTTCCAGCGCGCCGGCAATAGCCGTCAGTGGATTGCGTAAATCGTGGACCATCGTCTGAGTCAGGTCGTCGCGCATCTGCTCCAGGAGCCGCTGCTCGGTGATATCGTACAGCGCCAGCAACCGGCCGCTGGTCACCGCGTCCACCATCACCGGTAAGCTCAGCCAGCGGATCACCCCGGTCGCCGTCCGATACTCCCCCTCGTTCGGCGCGCCATCCCCCCGCCGGACGCGGCGGATCTCCTCAATAAAAGCCGGAATGGCGGCTCGCGTCCGGCGTCGCAGGGCCTCCACCACCGCGCCGACCGGCTGGTCCACCCACTGCTCTGGCTCCCCAGGCAACCCGACCAGCTTCAAAGCAGCGGCGTTCACTACCCTTAACCGGCCGTCCAGGCTGATAAGCACAAAGCCGTCGCGACTGGAAGCAATCAAAGCGTCCAGGTCCGCCACGTGGGCCCGCACCTCGCTATACAGGCGGGCGTTGCGCAGCGCCAGGGCCATCTGGTCGGCCGCCGCCTGCATCAGGCGCAGATGCTCGTCCGTAAAATGGTTTGGCGCCTCGTGCGTCAGCGTCAATATACCCAGCAGTTCCGTCCGGCTGGCAATTGGCGCCGCCAGCGCCGAACGAATCTGGCGCTTATCCGTAGAAAGTACCAGCCAGCGTTCATCGGCCAGTGTATCGGCCACAATGGCCGCCTGGCGCTGCTGGGCTACCCACCCGGCCAGCCCCTCCTTGACAAACAGGCCGGCCCGTTGCGGCGGCATCTGGCCGTGGCTCAGAATGCTATGGCTCACGTTGCCGCTGCTGTCCAGCAAAAACAGGCTGCCGTGCAGCGCATTGGTCAGGACAACCCCCATCTCCAGCGCCCGGCGCAGGGTATCCCGCAGTCCCGGTTCCTCGGCCGTTGCCCGGGCCACTGCCACCAGGTTTTCAAACAGTTGCTTCTGCGCCCGCAGCTCTGTCTCTATACGAATACGATCCAGCGCCCCGCCGACGTGGTCGGCCAGGGCTTGCAACGTCTCCAGGTCCTTATTCGTGTAAGCGTTCGGTGTGTAGCTCTGAATGGTTAAAACGCCATTGACTTGCGGCCCATTGCGAATGGGGACGAACATCAACGAGGCTGACGGCCGTGACTTGTTGCCAAAGGGGATCAGGTCTGGCAACGTCGCCTGGGGCGTTTCCCGCAAAATCAGTTGCGCCCCCTCGGTCAACGTCTTGCGGGTCAACGGGCTGATCCGGCCGCTGGGGTCAGACTGCGGCACTTCACTCTTGCGGCCGTCTATCAGGTCCACGTTCAAAATGCCATAGATCCGCTCCAGACCTTCAGCGCACAAACTCAACGAACAGGCGTCCCATCCCAGCAATTCATCGGCCACCCGGACAATAATCCAGGCCGCCTCCTTGGGCGTCATCACCGTATTTAACTGTTGGGCCAGTTGGGCGAAGAGGCGTACCTGCAATTCAGCCTGCTTCTGGGCCGTCTCCGCCTGTTTTTGCTCGGTAATGTCGCGCAGAACCACCAGGCGGCCGGTCACCCGGCCCCGCTTGCCCGTTAGCGGCATAATCCGCAATTCGTAATCCTGTTGCGCCTCACCCCGGGGCAACCTGATTTCGTCGCGGACACTCAGAACGTCCCGGTAGCGGTCTACCAGTTCTGGCCAGGGGCTCAGGATTTGCCCGGCCGGTTGGCCAATCACTTGGGCCGCCGGCTGGCCGACGATCTTCTCCGCCGCCGGGTTCAAGTCCACGATCCGGTTCTTTTGATCCAGCACCAGCATGCCGTCGCTCATACTGTCAACCACCAGGTTGCGGGCCACCGGCGCCAGATCCAACAGGCGGAAGCGGAAGATGGCCCAGGCGTAAGCCACCACGCTGACGGTAAAAGCCAGTGGCGTCAGGTCCAGCCCGGCCGGCGCCCGGCCGGTCAGATACAGGACGTTGCCAATCCACGGCGCCAGCGCTCCCACAATCAACGGCCCTGCCTGCCGGCGATACAACTGCGGCGAGCGAGACATACTGCCCAGCATCAAAACCGTCCCGGCCAGGAAGGTCAGATAAGAGTACGCCGAATGTACCCAAAACCAGGTCCCATAAGTCGGGTCCAGCACCGTCACTTCCCCCGTTCCCCAGGTGACCCGCCGCACATTAACTTCGTCCCAGATCAGGTGGTGCGCCTCATTGCTGAAAGCCAACAAGATCGTTATGAAAGGAATAACCGCCGCAGCCAGGAGATTCCGCCGCGTCAGCAGGTGGCCCCGGCCGGTATATTGCAGCACAAAACCCAGCCAGGCCAGCGGCATCGTCACAATCGCCGGGTATTCCAGGCGCACCCAAAAGAGGATGGTCGCCCTGTCCGCACTGGCTAGTTCCAGCGTATAAACGGCCGCCCAGCCGGCCGCCGCCAGCGTTAACACCACAAAGGCTGCGGCTCCCGTCGTCTGCCGCCGCCGCCAGGCGTACAGCGCCAACCAGGCAGCCACCGCGGCCGCGGCCACCAACGGCAGGATATAAGGCGTGTATTGCCATTCCGAAAACATAATGTTGTGAAACGCCGCCTGTGACCCCAACAGTCTGAGGCTGGCCGGTTAACAGATCAAGGGGTACGCTACAACCGCTGCCTGTAGACAGGACTGCCGGTACAAGTATAGCTTAAATAACTGTCTTATAATAAATATTCCAAAAATCGGGAAAACCTTACCTGCCACCTTGCCACCTTATCACCTTGTCAAGTATAATATCTCCTGGTGCTGCGCCAGACGGCGTCAATCTTATGCTCGTAACGTTAACTATTACCTTCCCCGCCCGGCAGTGATGACTGCCCGTGTGAGCTTCCCTACCACCATGAATGAAAGCGCTTATAGCTTAAAGCTGACAGCTACTTACTAAGGAGACGACTGTATGCCTCAAGAAGTTGACTTGCGCAAAATGGTCTGCCCATCTTGTGGCGCGCCGGTCCAATTGGCCACCAAATCAGGAAAGTGCGACTATTGTGGCCACGTGCTGGAACGCCCTGACGACCCGAAGCAGCAACCACAATCGCTGCCGCAGCCGGTTTTTGGGGTAGCTCCCCCGGTTCAGGTCCAATGGTCGGCCGCCGAAGTTCCCCCCCTGATCCAGCCAGCCCGCAGCTCCGGTAGTTGTGTCGGCATTATCGTCATGCTGGTTATCTTTGCCTTCGTCGGCGTCGGCATCCTGGTCCCTCTCCTGGCCGGCGGAGGATTTCTGGCGGCCGGCGAGCTATTTGGCGGTCTCACCACCCTGGTGCCCGAAATCTCCACCGTAGGCTCCTCTGGCCCAATTTTTTCGCCTTTTCATATCAGCAACGGTCCCGCCATCTTGCTGTCGCCTGGCGACGGCTTGCCCCCGGACGTTGTTGTCAGCGCCTTTAACTCCTCTGATTCCTCCTCCGGGCTGCTTTACCTGGCCGGGGAACCACCGGCCTTGAGCTGGGAAAGCCCACCGCTCAACGCCTCTTATGGGGCGCCGCTCTTCGTCGGCAGCTCCCAGCTTTATGTCGGCAGCGAGACCGATCTGGTTGCTTTAAACCGGGCCGACGGCCGCCTCCTCTGGCAGGCTTCCCTGTCCGATCAAATCTATAGCCACATCTGCCAGGACTGCCTCCAGGAAGTCGGCCAGCATGTCGTTGCCCTGGCCAACGATGGGACCCTGCAAGCCTTTAACGCCCAGAGCGGCGAGTTGGCCTGGAGCCAGCAACTGGAAGCGCAACCCCGCCAGCTCGTCGTCTTCAACGGCCAGGTCGGCGTGCTTGACGAAGCGGAAAGCAGCGAAGCCGACTTTCTTATTTTTGACCCCGCCACCGGCACTCTCGTCCAGCGCCTCTCGCCCCGCTGCCCCAGTGAGCCATTCCCCGACGACCCCCAGGGGCCGGGCATTTATTCCACCGTCTTTTTCGATCCGGCCGGCCAGGCCCTTTACTTTTTCGGCGGCTTTTTTGAGCCCGGCTGCATCCAGCGCTGGGACGCCACCAACAGAACCGCGACCTGGCAGGCTACCTTCCCGGTCAACATGGTCCGCGAGCAAGACGACGATCTGTTCACGCCCGACGCTGTGTACCTCAGCGACGGCAGTAACCTCGTCGCCGTCAACACGGCCGACGGCATCGTCCGCCAGTTGGGGGGAGATGAAAACTATAACCTTGTTCCGCTGGCCGCTCAGGCAGGGGTACTCCTGGTCCAGGCAAGCCGCAGCCGTGGCTCAACCCGCGACGAATTGTGGGTCATTGACGCCACAACGGGCGAACGGCGCTGGCAATTTGTGCCCCAGGCCACCCGGTTGATGTCGCCTTCTTCCGACACCGTCACCTCGTCCGACGAAGGCTATTGGAACTGGCACATCACGCCGGCCGGGGTCGTCGTCCTCCAGGCCCGCTCCGAACCCTACCGGCTCGTCGTGGAAACCCTGAATTGGAACGACGGCGCCAGCAGCGGCCAGGTGACCATTCCCCTGGAGGTCGCTACGCCGTATAGCGTCCACGTCATTGGCGGGAATAACAGCAAGCTCTGGCTGCAGTTGGACGGCGGCCTGACCGTGCTTGATCTGGCCACAGCTACGATTGTCTCTACCTGGCCATAACCGCTGTCAAGAAACACCGTTTAATTAGTACCCCGGCCCTAATTAAACTGGCACTGCCAGTTGATGCGGCTGTGGCCGTCTCCGCCTATTCTGTAGTTGCCCTTGGAATCCCTCTAGCCCCAAGGGCAAGGAAAGGCGTTGGCGACCAACCAGACAGACTCGGACTTCCTCCTGGGCCAGGAGTATAAAGACGCGACCGGCCTGCGCCGAAATTCGACGGGTGCTGAAACCCGGCAGCCGCCTGTATATCTCGGCCGGTAGTCATGCCCACCTGCATGAAATTGAGGATTTGGTCTGGCCCTTCGCCCCCACCCGGCCAATTACCCATACGACCACACAACCACATAACCACATAACCACACCCCCACACCTCTACACCCCCACATTTCCATCCGCCTCCTGGTAAGGCAACGTTGCCACCAGCGACGTACCCCGGCCGGGCTGTGAGTCAATCACCAACACCCCCCCCATCATCTCAATCCGCTCCTGCATTCCCACCAGTCCAATCCCTGTGGACCAGCGATTGGCCGTTTCAAAGCCTACACCGTCATCCTCCACCGCTATTGAGACCTCCTCATCTTCACTCTTCATTGTCACCCAGATGTGCGAAGCCTGGGCATGCTTGGCCGCATTGGTCAGCGATTCTTGCAAAAAGCGGTAAAGCGTCAAGGACAGCGAGTCGGCCAGTTCTGGTAGATGTTGGCCAGAGTAATGAATCGGCAGTTGAATGTGCTGCGAAAACTCCCGGCACATCCCCTCCAGCGTCGCATTAATATCCCTCATCTCCACCACCAGCGGCCGGAGGTCACGGGTTAGGGAACGGATGTCGTCCATCACCATATCCACCAACCCCAGGGCCTCCTGGAAAGATTGCTGGAGTTCCGTCATTTCCTCCGGCACGCTGGCCTCAAGGCCTTGCATCGTAATCTTCAGCGCCACCAACACCTGGCCAGCCTGATCGTGCAGTTCGCGGGCCACGTGCCGCCGTTCCTTCTCCTGAACGTTGACTAACTGCTGGGCCAGTTGCCGCAACTGTTCGCGGCTGGCATGAAGCTGGTCAAACAGCCGGGCATTATTAATCGCCAGGGCCGCCTGGCCGGCGATACCTCCTAACAACCCCACCTCCTCCTCTGTAAAACCCCGGCTCTCGCCAACGGTAAAAATGACCAGCACACCCAAGATCTGTTGGTGGTGGGCGATCCTGGCCGTGACGGTTGTCCGAATGTCGTGCTCCTGGCATAGTTCACTACTAACCAGAGGAGTCAATTTTCGAGTATCTGATGCAACGATTGGTAAATCGTATGTTTCGATAAATTGGCGGTAACTATCCCCCGGGGCCGGCTGTACTTTGGAAAGAGCGTGGGCCGGCAGCCCATAACCGGCCGCGTAGTAGAAGTGGTCCTCCCCCTCATCATAAAGCAACACCAGGCTGCCGGTGACGTTAAAGGCCCGGGCCGCCAGCTCGCAAAGCATCCGCAGAACCAGCGGCAAGTCCAGCCGGGCATTCAACTGATCGGCAACCTGGATCAACATCAAAGTCCGGGCCGCGTAGCGCCGGCTTTCGCTTTCCGCCTCAATCCGCTGGTTGATTTGCCGTTGCAGGGAGTTGGCCATCTCGTCAAACGCCCGGGCCAACTGGCCAACTTCGCTACTGCCGACGATATCCGTTCGGGCCTGAAGGTCACCTGCCGCCAACCTCCTGGTGACGGCAATCAGCCGGTTTACGGGCTGGACAATAAACTCGTTGCCCACCACCCAGGCCGCGGCCAGGGCCACCGTGGTGACTACACCCAGGATCGCCAGGTTGGTCCACAGGAGGCGATTTGCCTCCGCGTACGCTTCCTCCAGGGGCAGGCCAACAGCCAGCACGGCGCTGCTCGGGTCGTCGCCCTCCACCAGGGGTGTGTAGGCGAAAAGGCGTTCGCTGTCCTGTAGGCCCGCGATAATTGCCGCTCCCTCGCGCTCCGGCCCCAGCATCAACTGCACCACCGGCGCGCCGGCCACGTTCCGGCCGGTCCAGGTGCTCGACTCCGGATAGTAGGCCAGCACCGTTCCCTGCCGGTCAACCACCAGGATCACGCTATTGGCCGGGCTGGCCGAAGCTGCCAGCCGGTTCAGCCAGCTCAAGTCTACGCCGGCCGTCAACACCATTTCCAGCCCCTCCTCGGTAAATACCGGATAACTCAGAGGCAGAAAGGGCCGGCCGGCTGCTCCACCCAGGGTATAGTCGCCAACCGTAAAGCTTCCTGTCGCCAGCGTCCGTTGAAAAAAACCCTGGCCGGCGACGTTGTCCGGCAAAGGCAGCGTACTGCAAATTACCTCTCCGTCGGCCGGCCGGCTCACGTTGATGACCGCATAATAAGGATATTCTTTTTGCAGTGATTGCAGGAAAGCGCTGCACGGCTCCATCCCCAACCGGATCTGAGGCAGTTGCCCCAACGTAGACAGAAACTGGTGCGTCTGTTCAATAAGGGCCACCTGGCTGGCGGAAACCAACCTGGCTACCTTCAGCGTCTGCTCCGAGGCCAGACTAATCGCGAAACGGCGCTGCTCCTGGTTGCTGTACAGCAATAGCCCTAAAACCGGCAACATCGCCAGCAAAACGATGAGCAGCAGGCGTATCCGTAAACTAAATGAGGACTGGCGGGACATCGGAAAACCTTACCCCTTTATCCTGTTTATGGCCCGTTCAATCCCAACACAAGACTAACGCTACATTGGGGATCGGCCCGCCACTGAAATTCCTATTACCTGGGTTAGTTACTCATTATCATCCAACTTTAGGTCAGATGCAACCAGCTATCCTACAAAGCCTCAAATCCTCCACTCACCTGCTTAAAGAAAAATTCCCCGATCCCCTAATCCCCGCAAAAAAAGACCTGGACCTACTCCCGTCCTAACCACGGCAGGAAAAAGCGGCCCGGCCGCAAATTGCTTGTATTCAGCAGTAACAGTTGTCCCCCTTGGGCCAGCAACAGGTTTTGCGCCGAACCCTGCAACTGCGAAGCCTCCACGCTGTCAATCGAGTGCGCCTGCACCGTCAGCAGCCACCTCCCCGGCCCCCACACGGCCGAAGCGTCTATCACCCCGCTGCTCTCCCAACTCCCCAGGTTTCCCCGGAGTTCGGCCGGCACGGCCGATTGGTCTATCTCAGCAATCCGTAACAGGGTGTCGTCCTCCCCCAGCCCGTCCCCCGGCAGGTCGTACAACCAGACCGAGCTATCCCGCCCCAGCGCTTCCAGGTACGCCCCCTGGTGGTCAATATTCGGGTTCTCCTGGATCAACATCTGCCCCTGGTCGTTCACGGCCACATTATCCGGGTTGACAATCGGATCGCCGGCGTCCCCTTCCAGCAAAATTTCCAGCGTGGCCGGGCTGGCCGCCGGATCGTCCGCATTGACCGCCAGCCGGTAAAGGCGGCCGAGGTTATTGATACTGTCGCCCGCCCCGTTACTGTCGGCGCTGCCCGTGGTGGCAAAATAAAAAACGCCTGGCAAATTCCGGTCCGCTTCCCCGTCCTCAATCCGCACAAAGGCAAAAGCGCCGCCGTCACTCACCCGCATATTGAGCGTAAAGACGTTCACGGTCGCTACCGTCTCTCCCGGCAGCAAGACCGAATCCACGGCCACCCACTCGCCGCTCACCGGGCCATCCCCTTTGTGAAAGCTGTCTTCGTCCGTCTCCCCGGCCGTCGTCGAGCGAAAAAAGTACAGCGTCCCACCCACCAGCCCGGCCCGTTCCACCGGCGTCGCCCCAGCCGGGTTCTTGCTGCCCACGTACATAAAAAGCTGGCTGTTCAGCCCCACCGGCGCGTCCTCCAGCGCCAGCACCACCGTCCTGTTCCCCGTCCCCGGTAAGACGACCACGTTCTCCTTGGCAAAGTGGCCGATTTCGGGTAGCAAATAAGCCACCCCGCCGGCCACGGCCACCGCCTCACCGCCCAGGCCGTTAAAGCTGTCGTCGCTCTCGCTCTCTTCCCCGGTTAAATAAACCCACTCCTCCAACCCATCGGCCGGCCCGGCCATATACCCCGAACACAGCCGGTCAAACCGCTTCAGTCCGGCCAGCCACTCGGCCGAAACATCCTGGATGCTGCCGCTCGTTACGACAAAGACCTGGTCAAACGCCAAGTCGCCACTACTCGCCACCACCCCAGGCTCCAGCAGATACTCGGAAACAAAAGCGCCCACCAGGAAAGAGCTATTGACCAGCGGCGCGGACACTGTGTTCGCTCCCAACTCGTGATTGGCCAGCAGGCGAACCTGGCCGCCATCCTGGTAAACACCCAGGCCGTCCGGCAGCCCCACCAGTCGAAACCCCTGGCCGGCGTTGCCCGTCCGCGGCCTCACGTCCCCCACCGTCAGCAGCGGCATAACCGTTGCGCTGGCCGAAATTGGCTTCAGGTATGGCCCCTTGCCCACCTGGCCGGTATCCAGCAGGAGCAGTTGTCCGCCGCCCGACACGTGAAGGTCGGCCGGCGAGCCTTGCAGTTGCGAGGCCCCCAGGCTGGTGATTGTAAACGCCTGAACGTCCAGCAGCCACGTGCCCGGGCCATATATCTCCGCCACGTCAATAACGCCGCTGCTCTCCCAGGCGCCCGCGATACCCCGGTAGCCGGGCGGCACGGCCGTCTGGTCAATCTCGGCCACCCGCATCAGCCAGCCGCTGCCGCCCCAGTCATCCCCCGGCAGATCATACAGCCAGATAGAGGTGTCCCGGCCGAGTGCTTCCAGGTAAGCTCCCTGTTGGCTGCTGCCAACGTCCTCCTGGATCAACATCTGGCCCCGGCCGTTGATGGCCACGTTGTCTGGATTGACGATCGGGTCGCCGGCGTCTCCCTCCAGCAAGATGTCCAGCGTCGGCGCGCCGCCGGCCGGGTCGTCCACGTCTACTACAAGCTGGTACAGCCGCCCTAGCCTGTTCACGATCTGGCTGCCCAGCGTATAACCACTGCCGGTAGTTACAAAATAAAAGTCACCCGGCGAACTCACGTCGGCCTCCCCGTCTTCAATGCGGATAAAAGCAAACGCTCCGGCCGCCGCCACCCGGCCGTTCAGCGTCTGGGCATCCATCGTAGCCACCGTCTCTCCCGGCAGCAACACAGAGTCCACAGCGACCCACTCCCCGCCAAGCAGGCTGTCTCCTTTGTGGTAATCGTACTCATTCGTCCAGCCGGTCACTGTCGAGCGGAAAAAGTACAGGCTGCCCCCCACCAGCCCGGCCCGTTCCACCGGCGTCGCCCCGGTCGGGTTCTTCGTGCCCACGTACATAAAAAGCTGGTTATTCAGGTCGCTGGGCCCATCCTCCAGCGCAAAGGCCACCGTTTTGCTCCCCGTGCCCGGCAGAATGACCACGTTCTCCTTCGAGAAATGGCCCATTTCCGGCAGCACGTAAGCCACCCCCCCGGCCACTGCCACCGCTGCACCTCCCAGGTCATTAAAACCGCCGAAGCCGATCTCCTCACCGGTGAGATAAATCCACTCGCCGAATCCCTCGGCCGGCCCGGCCAGGTAGCCGGAACAGAAGCGCTCAAACCGTTTATCGCCGGCCAGCCACTCGGCCGTGTCGTCCCGCCAGCCGTTGCCCACCCGTGTAAGCACAGCCCCAAAAGCCAGGTCGCCCGACAGCACGGCCGGGCTACCGGGTGTCAGCAAATAGTGGGAGATAAAAGCGCCGTTGACAAAAGGGCGGTTGACCAGCGGCTCGGTGGCGTCGTCGCCCGCTATTTCGTGGTTGAGAAACAGCCCCACCTGGCCGCCGGCCGCGTACGCGCCCAGGCCATCCGTCTTGCCCACCAGCCGGTACGTCTGGCCCGGTTCACTCGTCTGCGGCACGGCCTCCGCCACTGTCAGGATTGGTTCCACCGTCACCCCCGGCATCGCCGGCTTCACGTAAGGCCCATCGTCTGTCAGCGGAGTTGGCCCGGCCAACTCACTTCCCCCCAGGTCGCCGGCCCCCGGCCTGGCGCTGGCGCTATGCCCTGTGCCCCCATAGTCAGAGACCAGCGCGGCAAAAAGCAAAATCAGACCGCACACCACCAGGAACCGACCAGACATCCGCACGGCCGCATTCTACCCCCCTTCCCGCCACGACACCAAAACAAAAACCTGAGAAAAACGTCCTACCCCCTGCCCCCCTGCATACTTGCAAACCTGCAAACTCGCCGCAACCCTCGGTCATCACTCGCCCACTCGCAAACTTGCAAACTTGCAAACTTGCAAACTCGCCCACTCGCCCCCTGCTCCCCCTCACCTTGTCACCTTGTCACCTTGTCACCCCCTCACATTAATCTAATATTCAAAATCCGCCACCACCGCCCGGTGGTCCGAACCGCCTTTATTATCCACCGTATATACCCCTGTTGCCGTTACCGGCCCACGATAAAAGATGTAATCAATGTGCAGCAGATTGTGATCCCGGCCGGCCCCGGCCGGTGGAGCCTGGCTCCACCGCCAGCCGGCGCTCCTGGCCGTGTTCGTCAGGTACTCGGCCAGAATAAGGTATGAGCTGGCCGTTTCCTGGCTGTTGCAGTCACAGGCCAGGATAAAAACGTCGGCCGGTTCCCGTTGGCCCTCGGCGAGAATCCGCTGTGCTTGCTCATTCTGATCCTGAACTCGCTGGTTCGCGGCTTGGGGCCACTCGCCAAGCGGAACAAATTGCATGTTGTACGCCAGCAAATGGGCCGCGATGAACACTACCTCATGTTCGCCAGCTATCACCCGCAACACGATAGCCTGGCGCTCCGCGCCTAAATCCAACACCTGCCTAGCCAGCAGTGGGTAACGGCTAAACGCCGCCGTGGTCCCGTAACGCTCCTGGTAACGCTGGTACTCACCTGCCATGGCATACGGATAACTATCTGCTAACCGTTCGGACAGTTCGGACATCATTCTCGGCCGCACCTCCTGCAACGCCAACAGGTCCGGCCGGTATCTTTCCACGATCTGGACCACTGCTTCGACGTCGTTATTAGCAAACAAGACGTTGTAACTCATCACCCGCAAATCCGGTGGATCGGCCGGCCGGGCCGGCCGGGGCACAAAATAAGCGCCGTACAACCGGGCAAAAATCAGCAGCGGTGCCAGGGCCAGGACCACCACCTTCTTCTGCCGGCTTCGCACCGCCAGCCCCAGCGCCAGCGGCGCCGGCACAAACAGGTAAGGCACCCCTCCCCGGTTCAACAAAGCCATCCACCACCACCCATCCCCAACCAGCAACCATAAAACAAACCACCCTACCACCCCAGTCGCATAAGCCACAACACCAGTGATCCCCCTTGAGCCTCCTATCTTTTTATTCTTTGGGTCTTTGCGCCTTTGCGTCAAACCCCCACCGCCCGCTCCAAAACCACTGTCAACTCCTCCTCCGTCAACCCAATCGGATTCCCCTTCATACTACTCGCCTTCTGCGCCCGGGCCACCACGGCCGGGAACGCCTCCACCCTCAGCCCAAACGCCGACAGCGGCGGAATCGCCAGTGCCCGGCACAACGCCTCCACCCACCGCACCCCGTCGGCCGCCTCGGCCGTCGCCCGGCCGGTCAGCAGGCGAGCCACCTCGCCATAGCGGGCCAACGCCGGCGAGCCGGGCGAGCGCTCCTGCAGGGCGCGCACGTTGGCCGCCATTACGTGCGGCAACAACGCAGCGCAAATGATCCCATGCCGCGCCGGAAATATCCCCCCAATCGGCCCGGCCAAACCATGCACCGCCCCCAACGCCGCGTTGGCCAGCGCCAGCCCCCCCATCAGGCTGGCCAGGGCCATATCCTCCCGCGCCGCCGCGTCCTGGCCATTCTCGTAGGCCCGCTGCAACGACCGGCCGGCCCGCCGCAACCCTTCCCGGCAAAATCCATCCGTTAGCGGGTTGGCCTTCACCGAAACGTACGGCTCCATCACCTGCGTCAGCGCATCCAGCCCCGTGCTGGCCGTCACTCCCGGCGGCAGCGAATAAGCCAGCTCCGGGTCCACCACTGCCAGGCGCGGCAGCATCAGCGGGCTGCGCAGGCTCACCTTCACCTGGTGCTCCGGCGAAGCCAGCACCGCGTTCCGCGTCACCTCCGACCCCGTGCCGGCCGTCGTCGGGATGGCCACCACCGGGACCGGCGCCTGAACCAACGGCCGGCCCCGGCCGATCACCTCCAGGTACTCCAGCACGTCCCCCTCATTCGTCAGCAGCGCCGCCACCGCCTTGCTCGTGTCCAGCACACTTCCACCCCCCAGGCCGATCACCACCTCACACCCATTCTCCCTGGCCAGCCGCACTCCCTCCCGGACTACGCCTACCGTCGGTTCGCTGATCACTGCGAAGGTTACGCCGTCCACTCCCTCCGCCGCCAACTGCTCCAGCAGCGGCCCTGCCCGCTCAGCCGACCGGCCGGTCACCACCAGCGCCCGCCGGCCCAACCCGACCGCCAGCGGCCCCACCTCCCCCAGCCGCCCCGCCCCAAAAAGAATCCGCGTCGCCGTGGCAAATTCAAACGTCATGCCGAATCCCACCCGTCTTCGCCGGGAAAGACGTTGTTGTACTTCAGCGATGTGCGTGGCTCGGCTATCATCTCCGCCACTGCATCCCGCCACCGCGCGTAATGGGCCGTTTCCTTGTGCTGGGCCGGATCTTCGGCCGTCCGGTACACCTCCACCAGCACAAAGCGTGTCGGGTCATCCTGCTGCTGGATCACGTCAAAACGAGCAATCCCCGGCTCCTGGACGCTGTTCCGCGCATTCTCAATCGTCGCTGCCTTGAACGCCTCCACCTGCTCCGCCTTCACGTGGACAAAAACGTGAACGATAAACATAACACCTCCTCTTCAATGTGGTTGTGTGGCTTCGCCCTGAGGCTCAGCCCGCAGGGTTGTGTGGTTGTGTAGGTATGATTGTACTTCGCTCGTGCATAGTGGAAAAACAACGTCTGCCCATATAGTTTTTGTTGGTCTTGCCTGCAAAGAAGGCTACAATAACCCTCGCGCCGACCCAAAGATCTCAGAACGGCTGGAATTCAAAGATCAATATTCAATCCCCTAATCCCCCAATCCCCGCCGCTCTTCTCTTCAAGGAGGCACAAATTGCCGGCCATCGAAGTCCGCGACCTGAAGAAACACTACGGCAGCACCAAAGCGGTAGACGGCATCTCCTTCCACGTCGAACAGGGAGAAATCTTCGGTATGCTCGGCCCCAACGGCGCCGGCAAAACCACCACCGTCGAAATCGTTGAAGGGCTCCGCGAGCCAGACGCCGGCCAGGTCCACGTGCTCGGCCTGGACGTGCAACGCCATCCCCAAGCTGTCAAAAGCCGCATCGGCGTCCAGTTACAAACCACTGCCCTCTACCCCCGCCTGACGGTGCGCGAGGTCCTCGAGCTGTTCCGCACCTTCTTTCCTGGCCAGACCCGCACGGCCGGCGAGCTGATTGCCCTGGTCAACCTGGAAGAAAAGGAAGACACCCTCAGCAAAGACCTCTCCGGTGGCCAGCGGCAGCGGCTGTCCGTTGCCCTGGCCCTGGTCAACCAGCCCGAAATTGTCTTCCTGGACGAGCCGACCACCGGCCTGGACCCCCAGGCCCGCCGCAGCATGTGGGACACCATCCGCTCCATCCGCCAAAACGGCGCCACCGTTTTTCTGACTACCCACTACATGGAAGAGGCCCAGCTCTTGTGCCACCGGGTAGCAGTCATGGACATGGGCCACATCATCGCTCTGGACTCCCCCGGCCGGCTTATCAGCCAGCACTTTGCCGAAACGGCCGTTGAATTTGAAGACCTGATGGACATGCCCGCCCAGGGCACCTTTTCTACCCTGCCCGGCGTCACCCGTTCCCAACGCGACAGCGCCACCGTCACCCTCTTCACCACCGACACCACCGCCACCCTCGGCGCCCTCACCCGCCTGGCCGAAGCCGGAACCATTCACTTCGACGCCCTCCACGTCCGCCGCGCCACCCTTGAAGACGTCTTCCTCAAACTAACCGGCCGCCGCATCCGCGACTAAACCAACCATGCTCCCCCACCTCATCACTCATTGCTCATTGCTCGCGATTGGCCGGGCCAATCACGCCCATTAGAGGTTCTATGTCCGCCCTAACCCACCTCTACATCGCCAGCGTCAAAGAATTCATGCGCGACCGCATGGCCCTTTTCTGGACTCTGGCCTTTCCTATCCTCTTCATCTTCATCTTCGGCATTGTCTTCAGCGGTGGCGACGACCCTTCCTACCCCGTCGGCCTGGCCATAGAAGACGAAGGCCCGGCCGGTCAGGCCCTGGCCGAGGTCTTTCAATCCATTGAAGCTTTTGAAGTCACCACCGGCCGCCGCGAAGAACTGGTCGCCCGGCTCGAAGAGGGCGACTACCGGCTGGTGGTTGTCATTCCCGCCACCCTCTCGGCCGACCTGGCCGCCCGCCGGCCGGCCGAGGTCGAAGTCATTTACGATCCCACCAATACCGTCACCGCCCAGGTCGTGTTGACCATCACCGAAAAAGTCGTAGACGGCTTCGACCGCCAGCGCAGCAACAGCCCCACCCTGCTTTCCATCGCTCCCATCCCGGTCACCTCCGACCGATTGCGAACCATTGACTTCTTCATCCCCGGCATCCTGGGTATGGCCCTCATGCAGTTGGGCCTTTTCGGCACGGCCCCAGCCCTGGTCCAATTGCGCGAGCAGCAGGTCTTGCGCCGCATTGGTGCCACCCCCCTACCACGTACCACGCTGCTGGCCTCCCAGGTCCTCATGCGCCTGACCATCGGCGCCATTCAAACGATTCTCATCCTTGTCGTTGGCATCCTCCTTTTCGACGTGACCATAGTCGGCAACCTGCTCCTCCTGGCCGGCTTCGCCTTCCTTGGCGCGCTCATGTTCGTCGCCATGGGCTACATGATCTCCGGCCTGGCCAAGACCCAGGAAAGCGTCACCGGCATCACCTCCCTTCTCAACTTCCCGATGATGTTCCTCTCCGGCCTCTTCTTCCCGGTCGAGGTCATGCCCGCCTGGATCCGGCCGGTCGTCAACGCCATCCCCCTGACCTACCTGGCCGACGCCCTCCGCCAGATCATGGTTGGTGCGCCCCCCGTCTACGGCCTCGGCCTCGACGCCCTCGTCCTGGCCGCCTGGCTCCTCGTCTGTGCGGTCCTGGCCGTCCGCTTCTTCCGCTGGGAGTAGACGCTGCGCCCCCACCAGGTGGTGGGGGCGCAGCATTGGTTTCATATTTTGAGCCGGCCGTCACAGTCATATGAAGCTACGGTCCGGCCATAAAGGATAACTTATCGGTCAGTTCTAAGGGGTTTCACGCCCAGGGCCAAGCAGAGGACAAAGGTTACAGATTTCTTACCCGGCAATTACATCTCTCTTAACTCACTCTCGCTGATCTCCCCAACCGTCCAACGCCGCTTTAGGTGTCAAATCCGGCCGCCACAGCCCAAAGAAATGCTCAAAACCCCATGGCTGTCCCGGTTCCGGTGCAAAATCAAACGCCGTCCACACCAGCCAGCCGGCCAGGCCGTTCCCCTCTGCCACGCCAATCGCCTCGGCCAGTAGCCTGGCCTGCGCTGCTTCGTCCCGGCCGTCTCGGGGTGCGTCTTTCCAGCTATGATACCCCACCTCTTCCAGCAGCAGCGGCTTGTCCGACTCCCGGCGGTAAACGGCCACCCGCGCCTGCAACTCCCCTGCCCCGGTCCAGTGGTGGAACGACAAAACGTCCGCGTAAGGCGCTGTCGCCGCCGGATTCCCCCACCAGCCGGCCGTCACCAGATGGTCCGGATCATTCTCCCGCACCAGTTCCGCCGCGTGTACCAACCAGCCAATCACTTCTTCCTGGCTGAACCGGGCCGCGTCGCCCAGCCGCGCCCCGTAGTCCAGGTCCCCTTCATTACGCAAATCCCAGGCCAGCAGCCCAGCCTCATTCCGGTAGCGGCGGACAATGTACATCGTCTGGGCATCATAGCGCGGCCAATCGCTATACAACGGCCGGAACGTCAGATCCGGCAAATCATTCAGCGTCACAATCACCTTCAGGCCATGCTCGCCGGCCAGTTGAAACAGCCCATCCACCTTGGCAAAGGCCGTCTCTACCGGTATCGCTGCCTCCGGCTCGCAAACAAAGAGGGCGTCGTACCATAGAAACACGCGGATGGTATTGAAGCCGGCCGCTCCAATCAACGCCAGTTCTTCCTCCATTTCCGGCAGATCGGCCTCCGGCAAAAAACGCTGCCAGGGAGCGTGGCGGGGGTAATAGTTGACCCCCCGCACCTGGAACGGCCGGCCATCCCAGAACAGCCGGCCGTCCCGCCTGTAAACGAAGCTGGCCGGATCAGGCGCTTCCGCCGGTGCCGGGTCTGGCCGGGGCGCAACTGTCGCCGGGCAGGGGACCGTCGTCGGTTCCGGTAGCGCTCCCAGCCGGAGCAGCGCCGCCAACGCTTCCGGCCGCTGTCCATCAATTGCCACCGCTGCCTGGTACTGAACAATCGCCGGTTCAATCTCCCCATTCGACTCCAGGGCCACCCCATAATTGAAGTGGGCCGCGTACTTCTTGCTCGACAAAGACTCCGCCCGGCAACTGCCGCCGCTGGCCACCAACTGCTCCAGCCCCGCCAGCACGACCCCCCAATCTCGCCCCCAATTCGCCTCCACCACCCCACAAGCCTCTCCCCGCTCAACCACGACAGGCGTCGCCCCGGCCACAGGCCCACCCATTTCCGGTCCTCCCATCCCACAACCCGCCATCAAAACCCCCACCAGCCACAACACCCCCACCAACATCAACCTTCCAGCCCGAACAATCACAACCGAACCTACACCCCTACACCCCCACACCCCTACACTCCTACACCCCACGCCACGGGCAACTCCTTCACTCCCCGAAACAACACTCCCGACCGCCACACAAGCTCTTCGGCCGGCACTTGCAACCGTAAATTCGGCCAGCGGTTAAACAACGTCCCCAGGGCAATCCGCCCCTCCAGCCGGGCCAGCGGCGCTCCCAGGCAATAATGGATCCCCAGCCCGAAGGCCAGATGGCGGTTATCCGCCCGGCCGACGTCCAGCCGGTCCGCTTCTGCAAACTGCTCTGCGTCCCGGTTGGCCGAGGCCAGCGCCACCCGCACCACTTCTCCCCGCCGGATCAGGTGGCCCCGGAACCGCACGTCCTCTCGCGCCCAGCGCGTCGTCGAGCTTTCCACCGGCCCGTCGTAGCGCAGCAACTCCTCCACGGCCGCACCCATCAACTCCGGGTTGGCCCTCAGCCGCGCTAGTTCCTCCGAGTGCTGCAACAGCGCCAGTGCCCCGTTGCCGATCAGGTTCACCGTCGTCTCGTGCCCGGTCACCAGCAATAGCGCCACCATGCCAAACAACTCCTCTTCTGCCAGCCTGTCCCCCGCCTCCTCGGCCTGCACCAGAGCCGTCACCAGGTCATCCTGCGCCGCTCGCTGCCGCTTGACAAACATCCGCCGTAGGTAAGCCACCAACGCCCGCACCTTCCGCTTCCGCGCGCTGAAATTCAGCCCCCGGCTGCCCGGCGAAATAATTGCCTGCGACCAGTCACAGACTCGCTCCCGATCCTCAGCCGGTACGCCTAACATCTCCGTAATCACGCTCAACGGCAGCGGCAAGGCGTACTCAGTAATCAGGTCCATTTCCTCCCACGCCGCCACCCGGTCCAGCAACTCGTTGGCCATCGCCTCGATCCGACCGGCCATCTCTTCCACTCGGCGCGGCGCAAACGCCTGGCTCACCAGCGCCCGCAGCCGGGTGTGGTCCGGCGGGTCGGAAAACAGCATATTTTCGTTGATCAACTGTTGATAAGCGACCCTGGACGTCCCGGCCACCCCCTCTTCCGCCGGCCGGGCCTGGCGCACGTCCTTCATAAAATGGAAGTCATCCCGCAGCACGGCCGCCGCGTCCTCGTAACGGGTAATGTACCAGATTGTCGTTCCGTCCGGCGCCCGGTGGCCATGCACCGGCGCTTCCCGCCGCATCGCCGCAAAAGTGCCGTACGGGTCCCGCTTAAACTCCCGGCTAAACAAATCATACTGCCTCTCTGTTTCCGGCCCACTCATCTCAACCGCCCATTCTACTCCAAAACCCAAAATCTAAAATCTAAAATCGAATCCTTCGTTGACTTTCCCTTCCCCTCGCATTACCATCTATCCTGTGCCAGTAAAAGTTGTTCCTCACGTAAATCTGGCTTATCGAGTTAGAGTTAGAGCACTTCCCTCTAACCCTGGCTCTTATTCTCAACTCAAAGTGAAAAGCAACTGCTCAGACCATAAAGCTTCACCAAGAAAACACAGCACACCTGGAAAATTAAAACTCTGTGCCCTCTCCGTGATCTCTGTGCCTCCTCCGTGATCTCTGTGTTCCCTGACAGTAAAAGGCCATGAAGTACCATATAAGCCGACAACTGATGATTCTGTTACTCTCTTGCCTGGGGCTTGGCGCCTGCGCTGCGCCCACGCCTGCGCCAACTACTGCTGCTACCGCCAGCCCTCACATTGCCAGCCTGACTACGGCCGTCAATTTCTTTAACGAGTCCCCTCTGCTGGCTGCTCGCGTCGCCGCCGGCGATCTGCCGCCCGTAGACCAGCGTCTGCCGGCCAACCCAATGATCTTGCAGCCGGAGGAAAGCGTTGGCATCTATGGTGGGACGCTGGAAACCCCCGTCGCCAACCTGGGCAACCGGCTCAACGTCATCGGCTACGAGCCGCTAGTCCGCTGGGACAGCCAGTGGCTGCGGGTCATCCCCAACATTGCCCAGGCCGTAGACAGCAGCCAGGACGCCACCACCTACACCTTTCATCTGCGCCAGGGGCTGCGCTGGTCAGACGGCCGGCCCTTCACCGCCGACGACATCCTCTTCTGGTACGAGGCCGTTTTCACCAATCCTGAGCTGACCCCCATGACCCCAGGCTGGCTGTCAGTCAACGGCGCTCCGGTCACGGTCGAGACGACCGGTAGCGACGTCGTCACCTTCCGTTTTGCCCGGCCCAACAGCCTCTTCCTCTCTGAGCTGGCCACTTCGTTAGGCACAATCCTCGTCCGCTACCCTCGCCATTACCTGGCCCAATTTCACCCCAGTTACAACCCTGGCGCCGCGCAACTGGTGGCCGGGGCCGGCTTCGCCAGTTGGGTCGAGTTGTTCCAGAGCAGGGCCGGCTTGGAAAACCTGGAGTTGCCCACCCTGAACGCCTGGGTCATCGTCGAACGTGGCCGGCAAATTGTCGCCGAGCGCAACCCCTACTACTGGAAAGTGGACACCGACTTCAACCAGTTGCCCTACATTGACCGCGTCGTCTTCGTCCAGGTCCAAAGCCAGGAGGAATACCAGGCCCTCCTCCAGGATGGCGCCGCCCATCTGGTCTTCGACAATGAATTTACCGGCCTCTCCGTAACGGAGACGGCCGCCAGCCTGAAACCGGTCACCCTCGTCTCCAGTTATTCCTCTGCTGTCGTCATCGCCCTCAACCTGAACCATCCCGACCCTTTGTTGCGCCAGGCCTTCCAGAATAAAGCGTTTCGCATTGGCCTGTCCCACGCCATCAACCGGCCGGGCCTCATCGCCGACTTTTTCGACGGCGCCGGCGAGCCATATCAGGTCGCCCCTCGGCCGGAATCCCCCTTCTACAACGAGCAACTGGCCCGCCAGTACACCGAATACGATTCCGAGCTGGCCAATAGTTTCCTGGACCAAGCCGGCTACGCCCAACGCGACGCCCAGGGCTTTCGCCTGCGGCCAGACGGCCCGCGCCTCTCCTTCCGCCTCGAAACTAACGCCGCCCGCCTGGTGCCTATGCTGGAGTTCATCAGCCAGGGCTGGCGCGAAGTCGGCGTCGAAACCACCGTCGCCTATTACCCGCCAGACCAGCCCCAGGCCTACGCCGACACGCTTTTTGCCAACCAGCACGACACCTATGTCTCCGAAGGCGTCGGTGGGCTGGACGTTATCCTCCAACCGGTTTATTAT
Source organism: Chloroflexota bacterium (assembly GCA_022616275.1). Lineage (GTDB taxonomy): Bacteria > Chloroflexota > Anaerolineae > Promineifilales > Promineifilaceae. The sequence continues at coordinate 37,208 of JAKEFB010000174.1, read as the reverse complement.
TTCCCCCTGCATCCTTTTGCGTCCTGGTACGCCACCGGCTGGGCCAGATGGTACCTAAATCCTGCCAACCCCCAGGCCGTTGAGCCGCCGCCGGCCGTCCAGCGCCAGATGGAGCTTTTTGACCAGGTTAGAAGCACGGCGGACAGCGATTTACAACTGCAACTGATGGCCGAGCTACTGGAAATTGCCGCCGACGAGTTTTACGTCATGGGCGCCGTCTTGGCGCCAAACTCCCGCCTGTATACGAGCACCAACCTCCACAACGTCCCCCCACTCATGCCCCTGTCCGTCATCAACTATCCCACCCCAGCGCCCAGCAACCCGGCCCAATACTTCATTACCCCCACGGCCGCTCCCTAACTCGGCATGGTTCATACATACTGTCGTCCATCGTCCCTCGTCCCTCGTCTAACTTTGGCGCTATTACCATATGAAAAAATTGTACAACAGCCTGACCTTCAAGATAGGCGCTAACATTATCCTGGTTGAAATCCTCATCCTGGCCATTGCCGGCTACGTCTACGTCAACCGTTTTTCGGCCGAAATTGACCAGCGTATCGAAAACCAGGTCCGCCTGCCCGGCCAACTCATGAATGCCGGCGTCCTGGATCTGGGCTCCATTGCCGACCAACAAACCATGACCCAAATGGTCGGCGAGGAATTATTAGAAGGTCTCGTCGTCGGCGTCAACCAAAACGTCTTTTTTTCCCTTAATCCCGGCTATCTGGGCCGGCGCGTCACAACCATCCCCGGACTGGACCCCTCCCTCTTCGACCCGGACAACCGCGAGGAAATGATCCTTCACGGGCCGGGCCACATCATCAGCGTCTCGCCCATCTTCGCCGCCGACGGCCGCACCCCCCGCTTCTTCGTCTACGTCCAGGCCGATACCAGCGTGGCCGAAGCAGCCAAAGCCACCCTGGCCCGTATCTTCTTTCTCGGCTCGGCGCTCACCCTCATTTCCACCACCCTCATCATCGTCATCTCCTTTCGCTCCGGCATTCTCGCCCGCATCACCGGCGTCTTGCGCGTTCTGCAGCAAGTGGAGGCCGGAGACCTGACCGCCCGGACCGGCGAGCCGGCCACCGGGGATGAGCTGGGTGCTCTGCAGCGAGGAATCAATGCCACCGTCTCCCGGCTGGAGGAAACCGTCAACAACCTGGAGCAGCGGGTGGCCGCGCGCACAGCCGAGCTGGCCCGCCGCTCCACCCAACTGGAAACAGCCGCTGAAATTGCCCGCCACGCCACCTCCGTCCTGGAGCCTCAGACGTTATTAGACGAGGTCGTCGCCTTGATTGCCGGTGCCTTTGGCTTTTACCAGACCTTTATCTTTTTGCTGGACGACACCGGCCGGTGGGCCATTCTCAAAGCGGCCGCCAGCCCGGCCGGCCGGCAGTTGCGCGACGAAGGCCACCGCCTCCAGGTTGGCGGCCGCAGCATCGTCGCCACCGTTGCCGCCCAAAACAGCGCCCGTATCGTCCCTGACGTGAGCCAGGACGCGCTTTTCCTTAGCCACCCCTTCATGCCCCACACTCGCTCCGAGGCCGCCCTCCCTCTCCAGATCAGTGGGCAGGTCTTGGGCGTCCTGGATGTTCAGAGCGAAAAAGTAGATGCTTTTCCCGTCGAAGAAGTGGCCGTCCTCAAAATCATTGCCGACCAGATTGCCGTGGCCATTCAAAACGCCCGGCTATACAGCCTGCTCGAACAGGAGCTGGCCGAGCGCGCCCGGGCCGAAGAAGCCCTCCAGGCCGCCAACCGCGAGTTAGGCGCTCGCGCCCAGACACTGGAACGGCAGGCGGCCGAGCTGGCTCAGGCCAAAGAAGCGGCCGAGGCCGCCAGCCGGGCCAAGAGCGAATTCCTCTCCAGCGTCAGCCACGAACTGCGCACGCCTCTAAACGGCATCATGGGCTACGCCCAGATTCTGCAACAAGACCCTGCCCTCACCACCCGTCAGGGTGACGGCCTCAACGTCATCCAGCAGAGCAGCGAACATCTACTGACCCTCATCAACGACATCCTCGACATGGCCCGCATTGAAGCTGGAAAAATGGAGTTGCGCCTTGGCCCCGTCCACCTGCCTGGCTTTCTGCTCCACATTGCCAGCATGATCCACCTCTGGACTCGCGAGAAGGGCCTGGCCTTCTCCTACGAAGCCTCCCCTGAATTGCCGGATTATATCCTGGCCGACGAAACACGTCTGCGCCAGGTATTGATCAACTTGCTGGGCAACGCCATCAAGTTTACCGACCAGGGCCAGGTGTCGCTGCAAGTCAGCCCGGTCAGCGGGAAAAACTATTTACACTTCCAGGTCGCCGACACCGGCGCCGGCATTCCGGCCGGCCAGCTTGAAAGGATTTTCCTGCCTTTTGAGCAGGCCGGTGACGGCCAAGAACAGGTGGAAGGCAGCGGCTTGGGCCTGGCCATCAGCCAGCAACTGGTCGCTATGATGGGCGGCCGGATTCATGTCAGTAGCCAGCCCGGCCGGGGCAGCGTCTTCTTTTTTGAAATTCCTTTCTCCACCTGGACCGTCCTCTCGGCCACGCCTCGCAATATCCGGCAGGCCATTGCCGGGTACCAGGGGGTCCGGCGCAAGGTGCTCGTCGTAGACGACCGCCACTCAAACTGCCTGGTCTTACGTTATCTGCTCGAACCCCTGGGCTTTGTCGTCACCCTGGCCACGGGCGGTGGCGAGGCCCTGGCCCTGGCCCGCCAGGGCCGCCCCGATCTCATCCTTCTGGACCTGGTCATGCCTGGCATGGATGGTTTTGAAACGGCGCAGGCCATCCGCCAAAACCCCGCCCTGAGGAATATAGTCATCATTGCTGTTTCGGCCAGTGTCTTTGAACAGGAGAAAGAGAAAAGCCGCCAGGCTGGCTGCGACGACTTCTTGCCCAAGCCTATCCGGGATGAAGAGTTACTGGCCGTGCTGCAAAGCCACCTCAACCTGGAATGGATCTACCGGCCCGGCGTCTCGCCAGGCGAGGGTAGCCAGACGCCGGGCGGTGACGCGCCGGCCGGTACGCCAGGAGAAATCGCCCCGCCCCCGGCCGACCAGATGGCCATTTTGCTTGACCTGGCATTACAGGGTAATATGCGGGCTATCCAGCGCCAGGCCAGGCACATCGCCCTGCTAGACAAGAAGTACCAGCCCTTTGCCAATACCCTGGAACAACTGGCGCGCGGCTATAAAGAAAAGGAACTCTTACGCCTGATTCAACAACTGATCGAAAAAAGCGCATGACCATGCCGGCCGGGCTGCCCGAACAACTCGACTTCCATCACTACACCATCCTGATTGTGGACGACAACCCCACCAACCTGGGCGTCGTCTTTGACTACCTCGAACAGTACGGTTTCACCCTCCTGGTCGCCCAGAGCGGCGAAAGCGGTCTACAAAAAGCCGAATACGCCCGGCCGGACATCATCCTCCTCGACGTCATGATGCCCGACCTGGACGGTTTTGAGACCTGCCGTCGGCTGAAAAGCAACGACAAGACCAGCGACATCCCCGTCATTTTCATGACCGCCCTGGGCGACATCGAAAGCAAGCTCAAGGGCTTCGAGGTCGGCGCGGTAGATTACGTCACCAAGCCCCTCCATCAGGCCGAACTCCTGGCCCGGATTGCCACCCACCTGCGCCTCCGCCAGTTGACCCACGATCTGCAGCAGGCCAACGACGAGCTGCAGAAACTCAATGCCAACAAGGACAAATTCTTCTCCATCGTCGCCCACGATTTACGCGGTCCCTTTGCTCCCTTGCTCATGCGTGCCCAGATGCTCGCCCGCCAGTCCGGCAAGTTGAGCCAGGAAAAAATGGCCCGTGCTGGCGAGTCCATTTACCAATCAGCCTTGCAAATTGCCGGGCTGTTGGAAACACTGTTACAGTGGGCTCGACTGCAAATGGGCCACGTCCTGTTTGAACCGGCCGAACTCGACCTCACCCCCATCATTCAACGCAACCTCAACCTCATCGCCAACCAGGCCGCCCCTAAACAGATCACTGTCCACAACCGGCTGGACGGCCCGGCGCTGGCCCTGGCCGACGAGCAGGTCGTGGACACCGTCGTGCGCAACCTCCTATCCAACGCCGTCAAATTCACCCCGGCCGGCGGCTCTGTCACCATCTCCGCTGGCCCGGCCGGCGCCGGCCACATAGAGCTAATCGTCTCCGACACCGGCGTCGGCATCAGCCCGGAAGACCTGGACAAGCTCTTCAAAGTCGGCGTCAAGCACTCCACCCCCGGCACCGCCAACGAAGCCGGCGCCGGCCTGGGCCTCCTCATGTGCCACGAAATGCTCAACCGCAGCGGTGGCGCTATTGCCATCCACAGCACCCCCGGCCACGGCACCACCGTCCACGTCACTCTCCCCCGCCCCACCACCAACCACCAACTACCAACCATCAACCATCAACCATCAACCACCGACCACCAATTACCTTAATCTAACTCAAACGCATGACTCTAACTTCCCTCCCCCCCCAACTCTCCCGCATCCTCATCTCCGAAGAAGCCATCCAGCAACGCGTCCGCGAGCTGGCCCAACAAATCTCCAACGACTACGCCAGCGTTGAACGCCTCTATCTGGTCGGCGTCCTCCGCGGCGCCTTTATCTTCCTGGCCGACCTGGCCCGCCACCTGACCATCCCCCATGTCGTAGATTTCATTGCCGTCTCCAGCTACGGCAAATCGGCCGCCTCTGGCGCCGTCCGCCTGCTCATGGACCTGCGCGAACCTGTCGAAAACCAGCATGTCCTCCTGGTCGAGGACATTGTAGATTCCGGCCAGACCCTCGACTACCTCCTCCATACCCTCCACGGCCGCCGGCCGGCCTCCCTCCACACCTGCGTCCTCGTCCAGAAGAAACGGGACAGCCTGCCCGTGCCAGTAAACTATCTGGGCTTCGAGATCCCCGACGTCTGGGTCGTTGGCTACGGCCTCGATTACGCCGACACCTTCCGCACCCTCCCCTACATCGCCGAGCTAAAGCCCGAAGTCTATCAATAAATCCACTCCTCAAACTGCAGCCAATCCCTTAAGCTGTGGCCGGTCTCCGATCGCGCCACCCAAGTGCCTGGCAAGTTGATAGCTAATTGATAGCCACTTGATAGCCACTTGATAGCTCACGATAACCCGACTTATGCTATCCTGGTCGTATCGTTCAATTTTGGGTATGGTGTACTGTGGCGCGATTTGGCAAATCGCGGCTTTGTCCTACTTTCTTAATCACATCTTGACCTATAGACGGCGCCTCAATACTGGTTTAACCTGCTAACAACGTCTGTCTGCTCCAGGGAAAGAGTGGAGGAGTTCGCATCCTCAGATGCGAACGGCAGGCTTTTTCAGGAAACTCTTGTCTGCCTGCTCCAGGGAAAGGAGAAAAAGGAGCCACTACATTTGAATCTGGAATCATGACGAGACTTCTCTCCAGTCTTCGCACTCGCCTCATGCTCCTGGTCCTCCTGGCCAGCCTGCCCGCCCTGGCGCTGGTCCTCTACACCCGGCTGGAACAGCGCCGCCTGGCCATGACCGCCACCCCAGAAGATATCCTTGACCCGGCTCTGGCCCAGGCCAATCAACTCTTCGCTCTCAACCTGGCCGCCTTAGCCCTGGTGGTCATTTTTACCCTGGCCGCTACCTGGCTATTCAGCAACCTCTTCATCCTGCGCCAGATCCGGGCGCTCGTTGCCACCACCCGGCGGCTAGCCGCAGGCGACCTCAGCGTCCGCGTCCGTCTGAGCGGCAACGCCGGCGAGCTGGGCCAGTTGGCCCAGGCCCTCGACCACATGGCCCAATCGCTGGAACAGCAAACCGCCAGGCGTAGCCAGGTCGAGGAGGCGCTTCGCGAAAGCGAAGCCAGCTTTCGCCACCTGTTCGCCAACAACCCCCATCCGATGTGGGTCTACGACCTGGAAACCCTCGCCTTCCTCGAGGTCAACGAAGCCGCCATCAGCCGTTACGGCTATAGCCGCGATGAATTCTTGCAGCGCCGCATCACCGACATCCGGCCGCCTGAAGATGTCCCCCTGCTCTTGCAAGATGTCCAGCAGCCTCGCCCTGCCTTCCAATCCTCCGGCTCCTGGCGGCACCGCCTCAAAGACGGCCGCATCATTGACATTGACATTGCCTCACACCGGCTTAATTTTGCCGGGCGGCCGGCTGCCCTTGTCGTCGCCCAGGACATCACCCAACGTAAACAAGCTGAGGAGCAGGTCCGCCAAAACGCCGCCCGCGCCGAGGCCCTGGCCCGCGTGGCTACCCGCCTGAACGCCCAACTGAACCTCGACACCGTCCTGGGCGCTATCTGCCAGGAAACTGCCCAGGCCCTGGACGTTCCCATTGCTATCGTCTACCTCTGCGACGAGAAACAGGGCATCCTGTACCAGGCCGAGGCCTTTGGCGTCTCGCCCGAAGAGCGCCGCCGGCTCCAGCCCGTTCCCCGTGCCGTTTACGAGGAAATAATTGACCGGCTCGGCCCGGCCGGCGTCATCCCCAATTTACAGAGCCAGCCAGGGCTGCCCAATACCGGCTTCTATACCGCCCACGACATTCGCACCGCTGCTTTCACCCTCATGCGACGCAACGGTTCGTTGGTCGGTTCACTCAGCATTTTCAGCGTCGGCCAGGAGCGCGCCTTCGACGCCGCCGAGCTGGCCCTTCTAAAGGGGCTGGCCGACCAGGCCGCCCAGGCCATCAACAACGCCAACCTGCTCGAAGAAACGCAGCGCCGGTTTCACCAGCTTCAGGCCCTCAACGCCATTGACCGGGCCATTACCGCCCGCCTCAGCCTGCCCGGCGCCCTCGACGTTGTCCTCGAACAGGTGCTCACCCAGTTGCAGGTAGACGCCGCCAGCGTCCTCTTGCTCGACCAGGAAACCCAGCTCCTCGTCTACGCCGCCGGCCGTGGTTTCCACACCCCGGCCGTCCGCCGGCTGCGTTTGCCGGTAGGCGAAGGCTACGCCGGCCGGGCCGCCCTGGAACGCCGCGTTATCTACGTTCCCAACCTCGCCGAGGCCGAAGGGCTGGCCCACGCCGCCTTGTTGGCTGGCGAGGACTTCGTCACTTACTACGTTGTTCCCCTGGTAGCCGAGCAGCAGGTTATTGGCGTCTTAAACCTCTTCCACCGCTCGCCGCTCGAGCTTGACCCTGACCGCTTCGCCTTCCTGGAGTCGCTCGCCGCCCAGGCTGCCATCGCCATTGATAACGCCAGCCTCTACCTCGAGACCCGCCTCCTCCTTGAGAAGACCCAGGAACAGGCCCGGCAGGTCCAGGAAATCATGGACACCATGCCCGAAGGCGTTCTCCTCCTGGACCATGATCAGCGCATCGTTCTCATGAACCCGGCCGCCCAGGCCTATCTCCCCGTGCTGGCCAGCCCGGTAAACGGCGACAGGCTGGAGCGCCTGGGCGATCGGCCGTTGGCCGAATTATTAGCCCCCCTGGCCCCCGACGCGCCCTGGCATGAAGTCGCCCTCCCGGATCAAGAGCGCTTCTTTGAAGTGGTCACCCGGCCGGTGCAAACCGACTCAATCCCCACCGGCTGGGTCATGGTCGTGCGCGACGTCAGCCAGGAGCGCCGCCAGTGGGAGCACTTCCACGCCCAGGAACGGCTGGCCACCGTTGGCCAACTGGCGGCCGGCATTGCCCACGACTTCAACAACATCATGGCCGTCATCACCCTTTACAGCGGCACCCTGGCCAAAAATCCCGACCATCCCAAGCGGGCCCGTTATCTGACCACCATGATTGAACAGGCCCAGCACGCCTCGCGGCTCATTAACCAGATTCTCGACTTCAGCCGCCGCTCGGTCATGGAGCGCAGCCGTTTCGACTTATTGTCTTTCGTCAAGGAAGTGGTCAGGCTGTTGCAGCGCACGCTGCCGGAGAACGTCACTGTCAAGCTGAACGCCGGCGCAGCGGAGTACCCGGTTGACGCCGACCCGACCCGCCTGCAGCAAGTCTTAATGAACCTGGCCATAAACGCCCGCGACGCCATGCCTGGCGGCGGAGCGCTGCACATCACCCTTTCACGCCTCAACCTGTCTCCCGGCCAGCCACCACCCCTACCCGACATGGCCCCAGGCGACTGGATCATCCTGGCTGTTTCCGATACCGGGACTGGCATTTCCTCTGATGCGCTGCCCCACATTTTTGAGCCGTTCTTCACCACCAAGCAACCCGGCAAAGGGACCGGGTTGGGCCTGGCCCAGGTCTACGGGATTATCAAGCAGCACGGCGGCGAGATTGGCGTCGCCAGCCAGGTTGGCCAGGGGACCACCTTCACCATCTATCTGCCGGCAGCAAACTCGGCCGGACCTGCCGGTACAGCACCCGAGCCGGCCGTTCTTCCTGCCAGCAGCCAGGAAACCATCCTCGTCGTCGAAGACAACCCCATCGCCCGCGCTGCCATGGAGAGCACCCTGGACAGCCTGGGCTATCACGTTCTGGCCGCCGCCGACGGCCGGGAAGCCCTTGACCTGTTTACCCAACACCGGGAAACGATAGACATTGTCTTGAGCGACATGGTCATGCCCGAAATGGGTGGAGTCGAGCTGTACGAGGCCTTGTGTGAGGTCCAACCGGGAGTGAAAGTCGTCGTCATGACTGGCTATCCACTGGACGACGAGGGCCGGACATTGTTAGAACAGGGCATCGTCGCCTGGGTCCAAAAACCCTTCTCCCCCGCCCAAATCGGCACGGTAATCCATAAAGCTTTAGAGACGTGAATCCTGTCTCGCTTGATATTTCCCACACTTAAACTATTGACAAAAATATAGAAAAATGGTAATTTAGTTGTATCTAAATTATTATTGCGCTATTTGTAAATCTGAGGTGAGGAATCTATGAAATGGGACACGCTTTCACGTCGCGATTTTCTCAAAGGTGGTTTAGGTGTAACCGGTTTGGGTCTCGCCGGCAAATTAGCCGCTTCGCTAAGGGGTAAACCTGCTCTGGGTCCAACCCACTCGGAGGGCCACTATGGCCACAACGGGCTGTACATGCCCGGCGTAGTAGGGGAGGTCAACCACGAGGCCAATGGCTTCAATCCCACCGATCTGCTGACCGACTTCGACCATGGTAAGGTCAGCATGCTGGAAAATGGCCAGACGCTTCGGGAATATGATTTTTTTGCCGGGGTCAAAACGATTGAAATACTGCCGGGTCTGGAATATGAGGCCTGGACTTACAACGGCCGCGTACCTGGCCCCATCATTCGCTGCACCGAAGGCGACCGCATTCGCATCAACTTTAACAATGGCACCGACCACCAGCACAGCATCCATTTCCACGGCATTCACCCGGCGAATATGGATGGCGTTTATGAGCCGGTTGCCCCTGGTGAGACGTTTGTCTATGAATTCGACGCCGAGCCTTTTGGCCTGCATCTGTACCATTGTCACATAGCCCCGCTGGCCAGCCATATTTCGCGGGGCTTGTACGGCGCGTTTATCATTGACCCTAGAGAGGGCCGGCCGCCGGCCGACCGGGAATTCATCATGGTCATGGCTGGTTTTGACCCCGACTTTGACGGCGAGAACAACGTCTACACCGTTAACACCATTCCATTCCACTACGATATCAACCCTATCAAGATTAAGGTGGGTGAACTCGTCCGGCTTTACGTCGTTAACCTGTTGGAATTCGACCAGTCCAACTCCTTTCATTTGCACGCCAACTTCTTTTATTACTACCCAACCGGCACCAGCCTGACCCCCAATGAATACACCGACACCATCTCCTTTATGCAGGGCCAGCGTGGGATTATGGAGTTTCGCTACAAATATCCGGGCCATTACATGTTCCACGCCCACAAAACCGAATTTGCTGAGCTGGGCTGGACCGGTGTTTTCCTGGTGGAGGAATAAGAGATGAACCATACCGCTTCCTCCCGCCCCGAAAGTAGCCGAACACTCCTGCTGTTTATTGCCCCAATTCTTCTTCTGGCAGGCGTCATTGCTCTGTTCCTGCTCACCAATGGTGCCGGGCTCAACATTGAACCAGCCGCGCCGATTGAGGAGCTTCAATTTGAGCGCACTGTTCTGCGCCCCGGCAGCATTGAACTCCACGTGCGCAACACCAGTCCCCAGGCAATTACCCTGTCGCAGGCTATTATCAACGACGCCATCTGGCCCTACACCGTTTCCCCTGGTCCCACCATCCCGCGCCTGGGGCGGGCCGTTGTCACCCTGCAATATCCCTGGGTCGAAGCGGGCGCTTATGCCATCGAACTTTTCTCGTCCAACTCCATTGCCTTTGGTACTGAAATCGGGGTAGCCGCCGAAACGGTGACGCCGTCCGGCGCTACCTTGTTAAGCTTTACTCTGATCGGCCTTTACGTTGGGGTCATCCCTGTGTTCTTGGGGATGTTTTGGCTCCCTGCCCTGCGCCAGCTCGGCCCGCGCTGGCTGACCTTTCTAATGGCCGTCACTGCCGGGTTGCTCATCTACCTGGGCGTTGACGCAACGGCCGAAGCGCTGGAAATTGCCGGCGAGTTAGGCGGTCCATTCCAGGGGGTTGGCCTCGTTGGTATCGGTATTGTCGCCACGTTTTTGCTGCTGGACGCCATTACCCGCCGCCAGGTGAGCGTCGGCCGTAGTGAAACGGCCCAACGGTTGACCCTGGCCTTTATGATTGCCACCGGCATTGGCTTGCATAACCTGGGGGAAGGGCTGGCTATTGGGGCGGCCTACAGCGTCGGCGCGGCCGCGCTGGGCACATTCCTGGTCATTGGTTTCATTATCCAGAATATCACCGAGGGACTGGGTATTATCGCTCCGGTCCTCAAAGACCGGCCAGCCCTATCCAGCCTGGTTTACATGGGGCTGATTGGCGGCGCGCCGGCCGTTATCGGAGCCTGGATAGGCGGCCTGACCTTTTCTCAACCCCTGGCCGTGCTCTTTCTGGCCATTGGCGCGGGCGCTGTGTTCGAGGTCGTCTACGAAATTGCCAAGCTCATCCGCAAAGATACGGCCAAACGGCCAATGCCTGCTACCGTTTTTGCCGGAGTAACAGCCGGTATGTTGCTACTCTATATGACCGGCCTTTTCATCAAATAGCTTTTAGCGGAGTTTATGTATGTCTCCATTAACACGAATCTTTCTTCTCCTGCTGTCCCTGGCCTTTCTGGCCGCCTGCGGCGCAGACGCACCTAAACCAGAACCTCTAACTGTTGCACTGGAAGCGTATGAGTTTGAATTCAAAGCCCCGGCTGTCGCCGTTCGTGAAAACCAGCCGGTCACACTCCACTTTGAAAACAAGGGCGTGATTGACCACGAGCTGGCGATTGACGAGTGGGGGGTAGAGACAGACCTGTTGCGACCTGGCGAGTCGCAGACGGTTACGTTCACGCCACGGAAAACCGGAACCTTTTCATTCTACTGCGCCGTCCCCGGCCACACGGCCGCCGGTATGGCCGGCACGATCACCATAACGCCATAAACCAACAAGGCCCTCTTATTGATGGATCAAGCCAGGGGGAGCCTCAACCTCCTCTACAATTACCCCTCGCGTCACAGTCGAGAGATATTCTCGCCCCAAGAACTGGCGCTTTCCTCTCAAACACCATTGCCCCGGCCGCCTCCGCCAGGTAAAATAGACCTTTAGTTGTCTAACACTTGGCTGAACCAGCGCAGCTTTTCACGGCCGTGCCGTCCGCTTTCTTTACTATAGTCAATTAGCAGTAGCCAAATCTCGATGGGTCTAGCACAAGTCAACGCCTTAATTCCAATCATCATGGCTGCTGGCTATGCAATTCTGCTCGTCGTGCTGCTCATTCGCCTGGGCTGGCAGGAGCGGCAGGCGCGCTGGTTCCTTGGTTTTCTCCTCGTCTCCCTCATCTGGCAGGTCCTGCTCCTGCCCTTTCCCATCGTTCGCGTCGTTCCTAACCTGCCCGTCAAAGCCCTCCTCGCCGGCACCTTCCTGCTGGGCGCCATCACCTTCTACTACGTAGACATCCCCGGCAAACGCCTTTGGCTGTCCTTCACCGGCCCGGCCGTCCTGGCCGCCATCCTCCTCGACCTGTTCTTACCAACGCTCTTCTTTGCCCAGCCGTCCAACATCCTTCTCCAGCCCACCCTGGGCGGCCTGGTCTCCCTGGCCCTCTGGCTCATCTTCAGCGGGACTATGCTCCTCATCGCCTGGCGCGGTTACCGCAACGCCCCCCTGCCCTGGCACGCCAACCGCCTTCTCTACTGGGCCGTCACCTTGTTAGTGACCTTTGTCGGCGAGGCCCTACTCTTCTACACCAACCCCGGGCTGGCCATCAGTGGGCAGTTTATCCGCTTCATTGGCGTCCTGGGCATGACCTACGCCGTCTCCTCCCACCGCATCTTCGACGTCCAGACCCGCCTGCGCCGCGTAGCCGTCTTCGCCATCATCGTCCTCATCGCCGCCGGGCTGGCCACCCTCGTCCTCTTCCTTATCCAGCGCTTCACCAGCCGGCTGCCCCTCAGCCAGAGCGCGTTCATCACCGTCCTGGTCATTGCCATCGGCTTCCTCGTCTACCGGCCGTTCTATCGCTTCATCGAGCGCATCCTCTACCGCTACCTGCTGGGCGAGGAATTTGAGACCAGCAAGGCCCTCCGCAGCTACAGCCAGGCCATTGCCCGGACCCTGGACGTCGAACAACTGTCCCTGGTCATCGTCGGCACCATCAGCGAACTCCTGGAGACCAACCGCGGCGCGTTAATGCTTATCTCCACCACCGAGAAAGGCTACGAACTGGAACCCATCCCGGCCATGGGCCGCATTCCCACCTACAAAGTCGCCTTCGGCAAAGACCACCCCTTTGTCCAAACGTTGGCCACCCAACGCCAGCCGCTGCTCCAGTACGACCTCGACTTCAGCCCCCGCTTCCAGGCCCTGGCGGCCGAAGAAAGAGCCTGGCTGACTGAGCTGGCCATGGATGTTTACGTACCCATCAGCACCGACGCCGAGCTGACCGGCCTGATTGCCTTGGGGCCGAAAGGTTCCGGCCTCACCTACCGGCCCAACGAGCTGGAGCTGGTCCAGGTACTGGCCGACCAGACGGTCGTCGCCCTACAGAACGCCCGCCTCTACAGCGAGCTGGGTTCTCAGAATGAGCGCATCCGCCTGCTCAACGCCGACCTGCGCCAGCAAAACACCCGTCTGGAGATTATGGACCAGGTCAAGTCCGACTTCATTACTATTGCCTCCCACGAATTGCGCACGCCGCTGACCCAGGTCAAGGGCTACGCCGACATCCTCCACGCCATGAACGACGAAGATGCCCTCACCCGCGAGCAGACCAACGAAATCGTCGGCCACATCAACCGGGCCACCCTCCAACTTGAACGTCTCATTTCGGCCATGCTCGACGCCAGCCAGCTCGACGTCAACGGCATGAAATTGACCTTCGTCCAAACCAAGCTGGACACCGTCTTGCGCCTGGCGGTGGAACCGGTGGCCCCGGCCATGCGCGAACGGCGTCTGACCCTCCGGCTGGAAGGGGTTCGCGAAATGCCCCCCATCATGGCCGATTTCAAGCGCCTGGTTCAGGCCTTTCATAACCTCATCAGCAACGGCATTAAATACACCCCCGACGGCGGCGCCATCACCGTTTCGGCCGAATTTATTACCGCCGAAGATAAACAGGAATACCTGGAAATCGTCGTCGCCGACAGTGGCGTTGGCATTGACCCCCAATATCACGACTTAATCTTTGAGAAATTCTTCCGCGTTGGCAACCCCCAGCTCCATTCCACCGGCTCAACCAAGTTCAAAGGGGCCGGCCCGGGCCTGGGCCTGCCCATCGCCAAGGGCGTCATCGAGGCCCACGGCGGCCGCATCTGGGTCGAATCCGAGGGTGAGGACGAGACCCGCCTGCCTGGCAGCCGTTTCCACGTCATCCTCCCCGTCTGCCCCCCCGGCGCTGAAGAGGAAAAACGCCAATCCGAACCGGCCGACCGGCCGGAGTGGCTCATTGGCTAAGTAAAAAGAGGGTAGCTGTTGTAACGCTACCCTCTTTTCATTTCCCCAGAGGTTACCTCACTCGACAACTTCACCTTCCAGCGCTGTTTCAGCCCTTTCAAAGTGAATACCGTTGCCGTTCGCAGCCACGCGAACCGTGTCGCCATCCCTGAAACGTCCTTCCAGGATGGCCAGCGCCAGCGGATCGGCCACCAGCCGTTGCAGTGTTCGCTTGATCGGCCGGGCGCCATAGGCCGGGTCGAAGCCTCTTTCGGCCAGCAACTCCTTGGCCTCTTCCGTCAGCTCCAACCGCATATTCCGTTCCGCCAGCATCCGCCGCAGCCGTTCCGCCTGGATCTCCACGATCCGTTTTAGCTCCTCCAGGCCCAGGCTGTGGAAAGTGATGATGTCGTCTACCCGGTTCAGGAACTCAGGCCGGAAATGGCCCCGCAAAGCAGCCATCGCCTTCTCCGGGTCGTACAATTGGCCCTGTAGATACTGGCTGCCAATATTGCTGGTCATAATCACTACCGTGTTGCGGAAATTCACCGTCCGGCCCTGTGCGTCCGTCAGCCGGCCGTCGTCCAGCAATTGCAGCAACGTATTAAAAACGTCCGGGTGGGCCTTCTCAATCTCGTCAAAAAGCACCACCGAATACGGCCGGCGGCGGACCGCTTCCGTCAACTGGCCGCCTTCCTCGAAACCTACGTAGCCGGGTGGCGCGCCCAGCAGCCGGCTGACCGTGTGCCGCTCCTGGTACTCGCTCATGTCAATCCGCACCATGGCGTCCTCGTCGTCAAACAAAAACTCCGCCAGGGCGCGAGCCAGCTCCGTCTTACCCACACCCGTTGGTCCCAGGAAGATGAACGAGCCAATCGGCCGCTGCCGGTCTTGCAGCCCCGCCCGCGACCGGCGTATGGCGTTGCTGACCGCCTCAATGGCCTGATCCTGGCCAATCACCCGCCGGTGCAGCCGCTCCTCCATTTTCAGCAGCTTCTCAATCTCCCCCTCCAGCAGTTTACTCACCGGGATACCCGTCCACTTGGAAACGATTTCGGCCACGTCCTCGCCATCTACCTCTTCCTTAAGCATCGCCCCGTCCCGCTGCAGTTCGGCCAGCCGGCCCTCCTGCCGGACCAGGCGCTGCTCCAGCTCCACCAACGTCCCGTAGCGTAGCCGCGCCGCGGCCTCCAGGTCGGCCCGCCGTTCGGCCTGCTCAATCTGCACCCGCGTCTCGTCAATCTGCGCCTTAATCGCCCGGATCTCTTCAATAACCGTTTTTTCCGTTTCCCACCGGGCCCGCAAAGCGTTGGCCTGTTCCTTCAATTCGGCTATCTCCGCCTCAATCGCCTGGACCCGCTCCTTGGACGCTTTGTCTCGTTCCTTTTTCAGTGATTCGCGCTCAATTTCCAGTTGCAAGATCTGGCGGTCCACCTGGTCCAGCTCGGCCGGTTTCGAGTCAATGGCCATCTTCAGCCGGCTGGCCGCTTCGTCAATCAGGTCAATCGCCTTGTCTGGCAGTTGCCGGTCGGTGATGTAGCGATGGGAAAGGGTCGCCGCAGCAATCACCGCGCTGTCCTTGATCCGCACCCCATGATGGACCTCGTAGCGCTCCTTCAGGCCCCGCAAAATGGAAATGGTATCTTCGACGCTTGGCTCGTCAATGAAAACAGGCTGGAAACGGCGCTCTAAGGCCGCGTCCTTCTCAATGTGCTTTCGGTACTCGTCCAGCGTCGTCGCCCCAATCGTGTGCAATTCCCCCCGGGCCAGCATCGGCTTGAGCATATTGCTGGCGTCCATCGCCCCCTCGGCTGCCCCGGCGCCGACCACCGTGTGCAGCTCGTCAATAAACAGGATAATCTGCCCTTGGCTGTCGACAATCTCCTTCAGAACTGCCTTCAACCGCTCCTCAAACTCACCTCGGTACTTCGCCCCGGCCACCAGGCCGGCCAGGTCCAGAGCAATCAGTTGCTTATCTTTCATACCCTCCGGCACGTCGCCGTTAACGATCCGCTGGGCCAGTCCTTCGGCCACGGCCGTTTTCCCCACACCCGCCTCACCAATTAATACCGGGTTATTCTTCGTCCGCCGGCTCAACACCTGGATAACGCGGCGGATCTCCTCATCCCGGCCGATGACCGGGTCCAGCTTGCCCAGCCGGGCCAGTTGCGTCAGGTCTCGGCCATACCGGGCCAGCGCCTCGTAAGTCGCTTCCGGGTTCTGGCTGGTCACCCGCTGGCCACCGCGAATGCCCATCAATGCCTGCAGCACGCCGTCCCGATCAATTCCCGCCTCTACCAGTGGCGACAGGGCGCGAATGTCCTTGGCCGCATCCACCAGCGCCAGGAACAGGTGCTCGGTGCTGACAAAGTCATCCTTCATCTTCGACGCTTCCCGTTCGGCCGCCCGGACGATGTTGGTTAGCTCCCGCGAGACCCCTACCTGCGTCGTCGTTCCATAGGCGCGCGGCAAGCTCTCCAGTTGCCGCTGGACCTGCTGCGCCAGTAAGTGGCGGTTGGCGCCAATCCGATTAATAATCTGCGGCGCTACCCCGTCTTCCTGTGCAATCAACGCCGCCAGCAAGTGAATCGCTTCAATCTGGCTGTGATTCCTCTCTTCGGCCAGATTTTGCGCTTGCAGAACTGCTTCTTGCGCTTTTTGCGTAAATTTATTCAGATTCATTTTCCCCTCTTCAAGTGATGCCGTTCAGGTGCCAGGCACTTCCAAAGTGCCTGGCACCTGAACGCTGAACAATAGCATATGAACCAAGTGTCAGAGAGGCGTTGGCAAGATATTAGAAAAATGTTAGCAGCTTTCCCAACTCCCCCCTATAATTCACCCATCGCGGCCAGCACTTTAACTCTTACTCTAGCTCTAGCTCCAAGGATTCTGCCATGCCAACCAACCAACGAAAACGCGCGCTCGTCCTATCCGGGGGTGGCGGCCGGGGTGCTTACCACGTCGGCGTCCTGCGTTTCCTGGCCGAACACGAATGGTTCCCCGACGTGGTCGTCGGGACCTCCATTGGCGCAGTCAACGGCGCTGCCCTGGCCTCCGGTCACACCGCCCAATCCCTGTGGGCCTTGTGGCGCCGCCTGGAAAGCGGGGATGTGCAAAAAGCCAATCTCAACCCTTTCAAGGGCAACTTCATTCTCGACACCAACCCGTTAAAAGAAACGCTGAAACGGGAAAGCTGGGTCAATTTTGATCGTGTCAACTCCGCCGAAGCGGCCGTCCACCTGCGGGTGACGGCCATGGAGGTGGAAACCGGCCGGCTGCGCGTGTTCGGCAACAGCCCTGACGTCTTCCCCAGCCAGATGCGCCAGGAGCAGCTCGGCCTGGATCACATCATCGCCAGTTGTTCCATCCCCATCATCTACCCGGCCACCGAACTCAACGGCGTCCTGTACTGGGACGGTGGCACCGTCGCCAACACCCCCCTCAGCCCAGCCATAGACGCCGGCGCCGAAGAAATTGTCGTCGTCATCATGACCCCCTGGGATGACGAGGGCCGCCGGGGGTTTAAAAAGCCGACCAACCTCCTCGAAGCGGCCGGGGCAGCCTTTGAGTGGGCCCTCCTGGCCTCCTTTCAGGCCGACCTGAAAATGTTCCGCCGCATTAACGAGCTGGTTCGCCTGCAGCTAGACAACGCCTACCTCCGCGCCCGCAATGCCATGCTCATGGACCAGCTCTACGGCGACAAGGCCGAAAAGCTACCCGACGAGGACAACGACGGCATCCCTGACATCCTGGAAAAAGAATACCACCAGTTACCGGAGCCGATCATCGTCGCCCCGCGCCACCCCATCCCCGTCGAGCAGATCATCCGCTACACCCTCGAAGGGCACGAAGCCGTCTACGAAATGGGCTACCACGACGCCAAACGCGCCTGGCGCGACTCCGGCCGGAAGGTGGAAGGGGAGTAGGGGCACGAGGCCTCGTGCCCCTACTCAACCAATGTGCGCGCGTCGTGCGCCTCTAGCAATTCCTGTACCGGCGCTGTGTGTTCGTCGTCTGTTTCCACGACCACAATAATCGCGCCATCGTTAATCTGGCGGGTCACGTATGCTTCCTCCTCCTCGTCCAGATCAAAATCTAACTCCCTATACGCCTCATAGACAATGATACCAGGCGGCATCGTCGCTTGATTCACCGGTAGCGCAGCTACTGCCACCGGCGATGCGTCAGATGCCCCCCAACCAAACACTTTCGTACGCACCTCGCCGAAATTAGCCGCCGTCAGCGCGTCCAGCGCGTCTGTCGCGTCAGCCTGCGAACCAAACAAACCTAAAACCTTCGCCATGATAACACTCCTTCGTCACCAGCCGGCAGGCTACGAGCCCACCAGCTTTCAGTTTTTTCCTCATATCTCCTGGGCTTCACCCCACCCTCCTCAACAAAAACCAATCTCTAATCTCTAATCTCTAATCTCCAATCTCCCGCCTCCCACCTCCCCACGTTTTCATTATAGAGGCCCCCGCGTCCGGCCGGGATACATTTTAGACACATATTAACTTTCAAGAAGTTTGTCTGGGTAGCGCCCACCACCATGCATCAAAAATTAATTCGAATAATTCGTGCAACTCGTGGCTATTTTTGCAGGGCAGCGCCTTCTGGAAGTTGGCCTCCAGCCCCCAGAGTACTCTTGCAATTTGTCGCCAAAACCCCATAATTCACCGTATAGAATTCATCTCTCGTGAACGCTTGAAGCATCCGAACAATTACCAATTACTCAATTACTTATGCACTCATCCTTCGCCTCCGAACTCCATCAGACAACGCTGAACATCCCTCGTGCCGCGCTGCGTATGGCCCGCTCAGTCGCCTACCCTGACCTGGACATCAATCACTACCTGGCCCGGCTGGATCAACTGGCGGCCGAAGCCCAAGAAATGGTTTCCCCCGCCGACCCGGCCGCCATCCAGGCCGAACTACTGGCCGATTTCCTGTTCCAACAATACGACTTCCGGGGTAACGTAACCAGTTACGACGATCCACGCAATAGCTTTCTCAACGAAGTGTTAGACCGCCGGCTTGGCATTCCCATCACTCTATCCGTCGTCTATATCGCCGTGGCCGAGCGGCTGGGCCTGGCTGCCTATGGCATCAGCATGCCCGGCCACTTCATCGTCGGCGTGCGCGATGGTGACAGGCCCTACCTCTTCGATCCCTTCCACCGGGGCGGCCGGCTCTCCCAGGCCGATTGCGCCCGGCTGATCCAGCAGACCACCGGCTACGAAGGCCCTTTCCGCCAGGATTGGTTAGAACCGGCCGCGCCGCGTGACATTTTGGTCCGTATGTTGAACAACCTGCGCCTCATTTACGTCCAGCGCGCCGCCTGGAACGAAGCCCTCAGTGTCATCCAACACTTGCGCCTTGCCCAGCCCCACGTGCCGGAGCACCTGCGCGATATTGGCCTCGTCCACTACCAGACCGGCTCCCTATCCAGGGCACTGCAGTGGCTGGAAGCCTACCTTCGGCAGGCTCCCAACGGCCCCGACGCCTCCACCATCCGCGAAGGCCTTCGCCCCGCCCTCGAAAACTGGGTCCGCCTCAACTAACCCTATGAAAAGTCGCCACTCTGTGGTATCCTACCGTCATCAAAAAAATGAAGTTCGTCACCAAAGAACAACCTGTAGTTGCCTTGAGAACACCGAGAAAGATCACTCTGTTTCCTCTCTGTGAAACTCTGTGCCTCCCAGGTTTTGGCAAAAGCCAAAACTCGGTTCTCTGTGTTCCCTAATATCTAATCGTGGAGGAGTTTCCAATGAACCAAGACGTTAATCAAGGAATGTCTATACCCTTTTCGCCGCAAAAGCTGGCCGAAACCTTTACCGCTGCCATGCAGCGCGTCTATTTGTGGATGTTCTTCGGCCTCCTGTTGACGACCGGCGTAGCTGTCTTCGTCTCCAGCAGCGAAACGTTCCTCTCCCTCGTCTTCGGCGGCCCCGTCTTCCTTGTTTTGATCTTCGTCGAGCTTGGCCTCGTGCTCGCCATCTCGGCCGCCATCCACAGGCTCTCGCCAGGAACGGCCCTGGCCCTCTTCTTTCTCTACTCAGCCGTCAACGGTCTGACCCTCTCCGTCGTCTTCATCGTCTACAACTTGGGCACTATTGCCCTAGCCTTTGGTTCCACCACCCTGCTCTTTGGCATCATGTCCGTCATCGGCTTCACGACCAAGGAAGACCTCACCCGTTGGGGCGCCCTGTTGCTTGTCGGCCTGATTGGCCTGATCGTCGCCTCCCTGGTCAACCTCTTCCTGGCCAGCTCAGCCCTGGATTGGATCATCACCTACTTCGGCATCGGCCTCTTCCTGGCCCTCACCGCCTACGACACCCAGCGAATCAAGCGCATGACCGTAGGCGCGCTGCTTCAGGATGAAAGCACCGCCGTCGCCCGCATCGGCATCTTAGGCGCCTTGCGGCTCTACCTCGACTTTATCAACCTGTTCCTTTTCATCCTACGCCTGTTCGGCCGGCGCCGTTAAGACTCCTCCTCGAACCCTTCTTCTTCCACCAAACCCGGCAAGTTAGTGGGCAACTGGAATATTTCTGGTTGCCCTTCTCCTTCTCCCTCAGGGTCTAACGGTCCAGTTAATTGTAACAGTTCGCGGGCTGCTTCGATCACTTCTTCGTCACGCCCAATACCGGCGTACAGCAGCCCATCGCTCACCACGCCTTCCCAAATGTCCGGCGCCTCCAGGTAGCGGTCAATCATGTCCTGCTTATCCGGCTCTCCTCCCAGGCGTTCCTCCACCAGTCTCATGAACTGCTCGTAGGCATACGTGATTTCATCGTCAATATACTCGCCGGGCGTGTTTGGCGTCGGCTGGACCAGAATTGCCTCCAGAATCAGGCCAATGGCTTCAATTTCGTCAACGTCCATTGCTATCTCCTGTACAATATCACCGATAAACACGGCTATCCGTGCCATCTCTGGTTACCGGTTATCTGTTTCCACTATATCATTGGTAAATTATAAGGAGATAAACGACCATGAAACACGCTGCCACGCTAAGTTTGCTATTAACTTTCTGCGTCTGGCTGGCCGCCTGCGGTCCGGCCGGGGCCACATCCACCCGCCGCCCATCCGCCATCACACCCTCTCCGAACCCGGCCGCAGAACAAGAGCGGACCGTCGCGCCGCCGGAAAACCCCGCCCTGGCCTCCATACCGCCCAACTCTTTGGTAGACCTGGCTGCCAGCGATAGTCGGCTTTCAATGTGGGCCACCGCCATGGAAACTTCCGGCCTGGTCGAAACCTTCGCCATCTCTGGTCCTTTCACCATCCTGGCCCCCACCGACGAAGCCTTTACCGCCTTACCTGAGGGCGTCTGGGAGCGAATGATGGGCGAACCCGACGGCCTGCTGACCAACGTCCTCGTCTATCATATCCTGGAGGGGGCCAGGGACACCGAATCATTGTTGGCCCTGAGTACAGTTAATACCTTATTGGACCAGAACCTGACCGTCGGCGTGCGGAACGGCTCAATTATTTTCAACGACCAGGCCCGGATCGTTGACGGGAACATGAGAGCCACTAATGGCGTCATCCACGTCATTGACGCCGTCCTGCTACCCCCCGGCTGGGGCCGGTAGAGACGTTGCAGTGCAACGTCTCTCCGACCTGTTTGTACCCAGCACGGTCGTAAAGTGACATTTCCCTCACCTTGTCACCCTATCGCCAAGCAACCACCGGTTGCCGTTACCTTGTCAAGTATAACGCCCGCCTGACCTCACTGACCAGTGTTGCCACGTCATACGGTTTTTGAATAAAACCGGCCAATCCCTCCCCGTCAAAACGCGGGCTAATCTCGGCCTGGCTGTAACCCGACGAAAGCACAACCCGTACCTCTGGGTTAATCTGCTGCAATTGGTGCAGCGTCTCCTCTCCACTCAGGCCGGGCATGGATAGGTCCAGCAGCACCAGGCTGATCCTGGCTGCGTACTGGCGGTATAACGCCACCCCCTGCGCGCCGTCGGCCGCGCAGATAACTGGGACTTCTTCCAATTCCAGGATATCCGTCACCGCCTCGCGCACCGGCTGCTCGTCGTCAATGACTAGGACCACCCTATCCTGTCCCCCGGCCGCAACTTCCGCCGGTATTTTCACAGGCGCTTCCGCCGCTCCATCTGCTCCTTCACGCAGCGCAGCCGGTTCTTCCGTCGCCAGGGCCAGCGGAAAAAGCAACTGAAACACCGTTCCCTTGCCCGGCGTACTGGTTACCCGCAACCCTCCTTGGTGGCCTCGCACAATACCCAACACCGCCGCCAACCCTAACCCCCGGCCGGTAAACTTGGTCGTGAAAAAGGGATCGAAAATACGGGCCAGCGTCTGAGCGTCCATACCACTCCCGTCGTCCTCCACTTCCAACAACACGTAAGGGCCAACACGCAAGGGATCACCTGTATAACGCCAGAAGTGGCTGGCCGCCTCCGTGACCGTCCAGCTCTTTGTCGCCACTGTCACCGTCCCCGGCTGCTCGCCAATAGCCTCGGCCGCATTCAGGATCAGATTCATTACTACCTGCTGCATCTGGCCGGCGTCTGCCTCAATGTCAGGCAGAGGGGCTGTCAGTGCGGAACAGAGGCGAACGTGCTTGGGAATCGTCGCCTCCAGGAGAGGCAAGTTGTCCTGGACGAGAGCATTCAGGTCCAACGGCCGGAACTCAAAATGGCCTCGGCCAGAATACGCCAACATCTGCCGCGTCAGGTCGGCTGCTCGCTGCGCCGCCATGACCGCTTTTTCCACGTGTGGCCACCCTGGACTATCCGGTGGCATTTTGGCCAGGGCCAGCGATGTCTGTCCCAACATAGCCACCAGCAGGTTATTAAAATCGTGGGCCACGCCTCCCGCCAGCACCCCCAGGCTTTCCCGCTTTTGGGCCAGGCGCAGCGCCTCTTCCCGCTCCCGCAAGGCCATCTCGGCCGCCTGGCGCTCGGTCACGTCCACCGCCACACCCACCTGAAAAAGCACCCCTCCATCGTCATCCTGGACAGGGTGAGATCGTATCCACACCCAACGCACCGAGCCATCCGGCCGGACCACCCGCACTTCCCGCTCTTGTGAATCCCTACGAATGCCCGGCCCGCGCTCCCGGAACTCCTTTACTATTTGCCGGCGGTCTTCAACATGCAGCGCCTTCAGCCAGGAAGCAGGGTTTGTATAAAGGCTTTCACAACTCCGGCCCGTTACTCGAGTGTAGGCTGGGTTTACGTAATAGACCCTTGTCCCGTCTGGCGATAAAAGCCAGAATACTTCGTCAATATTCTCCGCCAGTTGCCGGAATCGCTGCTCGCTCTCCCGCAGCGCGTCCTCGGACCGTTTACGCTCAATAGCCGCCGCCACCTGCCCGGAGACAAAAGACAATAACTGTTTCTCCTGTTGGCCATAAGCGTTAATGTCTGTATAGTGCTGGACCACCATCGCGCCAAACGTACCCGCCTTAGATTTCAAAGGGACGCTCAGCCAAATCAGTGAAGGCGCCCCCAATAAGGCGACTTTACCCTGCCGGATTAATTCATCGTGTTGCTCTTCGTTAATGAGCAGCGCTTCCCCTGTTTGAATAACGTAATACGTCAGGCTTTTTTCCGGTTTGAACGGTCCCTTGTAGGTGTCGTACTCGTCAATGAAATAAGGAAAGTCGAGCAAATCGGCCTGGGGATCGTAGAAAGCAATAAAAAAGTTCTCAGCATACATCAACTCGCCAACAACCTCGTGAATCGAGCGGTACAACTCCTCCAGGCCAATGTCAGGGTCATTAGCAATGGTAGCGATACGATAAACGGCCGACTGGAGCAATTCCGCCCGTTTGCGCTCATCGATCTCATGCTGGAGCTGGATGTAGCGCAGGTGAAGCAATTGGTAAGCCTCCACCAATTCGTGCCTGGCCTTCTGCCAGACCAGCGGCCGGGTCACGAGTTGCCGCAGACGAGTCAACAACCGGTTATCCGGGGGAACTAATGCGGTATAGCGCGCCCCATTGGGCAATTCCGCCATTTGAACAGACGCATCTGGCAGGCCCAAAAGGTTCGGCACGGCTAACATCCCCCCTTTCATCAACGCGTTGAGCGGCCGGCAGACAGGGTAGCCAGGCTCCAGGATCAGGTCAATTTCCAACTGGTAGGGCCCCAGGTATCGTATAGAACCACGCAGGCAGGAAATAAGCTGGCCAGGACCGTCTGAATCCAGGCGTGTCACCCACTCATAAATGCCCATTACAGAAAAAAGCAGCCGGGCTATTAGCGTGAAAGGACGTGTCCAGGGAGAATTGACCAGGCCCCGTCCAATAGCGACCAGCTCGTCGGCGCTCCATACCCTGGCCGCGTTGGCCATAAAGATACAATAGCTATCCCAACTGATTCGTTCGTGCTTATTCAGTAAATGTTCA
This sequence comes from Chloroflexota bacterium, assembly GCA_022616275.1. Taxonomy (GTDB): domain Bacteria; phylum Chloroflexota; class Anaerolineae; order Promineifilales; family Promineifilaceae. The sequence continues at coordinate 12,890 of JAKEFB010000174.1, read as the reverse complement.
ACAGAGTAAGAAACCCCCACCACCAATCTCTCTGGTGGCAGGCCCTTCCTCCGCAGCTCTTGGAGCAAAAACCCCGTCATCCGGCATGAGACTTCAGCAGCGGTCTGTTTCACGCCTCTTGTTACCTGTGACTCTTATTCCAGCGATTCAGGCGACATCCGGTAAAACACCCTCAACCAGGTGGCTCAGGACTTCTCTTCCAGGCCGTAGCGCTGGATTGCTTCATCTAGAATACGGTTGACCAATTCCTCGTAGGTCCAACCTGCCCCCTGGGCTTCAATGCAAAGGTCAGAGTAGCCGGGGTTTAAACCCGGCAGCGGGTTAATCTCCAGGATATAAGGCTTAAAGTTATCGCTGGCGTCCAGCCGGAAATCTACCCGGGCCACGTCCAGGCAGCCCGTCACTCGAAACGTCGCCGCTGTCAACCAGTTCAGCTCCTCCACTTGCTCTTCCGTCAGAGGCGCCGGGCAAAGGTAATGGAAATCTTCGGCCAGCTCCACCTTGATCCGATTGGTGTACACACCACCTTCCTCAATGGGATACTTACCCATATCCACTTCCAGCGGTGGGAAGAAATACAGCCCCCGGGTGATGCGCCGGGCCTCCTCGTCTTCTGGCACGCGCCAGGCCACCGGGGCCGTCAGGTCGCCCACCACCCCCACCGTCACCTCGCGGCCCTCCACGAACCGCTCCACCAGCACCGGCTGCTCATAGCGGTCCAGGAGCTGTTGAAGCTGGGTCCGCAATTGCTGCTCGTCGCGAACAATCGAATCAGCGCTCACGCCCATCCCGGTCCCCTCCCGGCTCGGCTTGACAAACAAAGGAAAGTACATATCCGGGTCCAGCGGCTCGTTAGCTCGTTCAAACACCTGGAAGGCCGGGGTGGGCAGGTTGTGGTAAGCTAGAACGCGCTTCGTCATCGGCTTATCCAGGGCCAGCGCCAGCGTCAACACCCGAGACCCAGTGTAAGGAACGCGCAGCATCTCCAGGATAGCCGGTACCTGCGCTTCGCGCGAATCGCCGAAATGCCCCTCGCAAATGTTAAAGCAAATGTCCGGCCGTAACTCGCGCACTGTGTCATAAAGCGTCACGTCCCCTTCCAAAAACGTGACCTGGTGACCATGCGACTCCAGGGCGCCCATAATGGCCTGGATCGTCTTTTCCGAGTCTAGATCGTCCCATTGATCCGGCGACATTCCCGGCCAGGTGGGCGCATTTTTTTTCAAGTTGGCTAACAGGGCAACTCTCATTCTGTTTGCACGCTCCTTATATTACACAAACCCTGCAAACGAACTGCCTACCTTACTGAGTGTAGCACAGATTGTCACTCTGTGTGCTGCGCGTAGCGCAGACTGTTACTCTGTGTGCCTTATGAACTATCGGCCGCTACCGGCTCCAGCTCGGAGGTACAATGAGGGCACCGGGTCGCTTCATAGGCAATTGTAGACAGGCAGTAGGGACACTTTTTGTTCGCCGGCTCGGCCGCTTCTGGTTCCTTCTTTTCCTCGGCCAACTCTTCAAGCTCTTCTTCAACCCTGGTCACCGACCGGATAATGGCAAACATAACCAGGGCGATGAGTAGAAATGTCAAAACGTTATTGATAAAAATGCCATAATTCATCGTCACCGCCCCGACCGCCTGGGCTTCGGCCAGCGTGGTATACGGCGGAGGCTGCTCGACGCCTGGTTTGAGGATCCAAAACCGATCGGCAAAATCTACCTCGCCAGTTAGCAGGCTGACCGCAGGCATAATCATGTCGTCTACCAGCGAACGGGCAATGGTGGCAAAGGCCGCGCCAACAGTAAAACCAACGGCCATGTCCACCACATTACCTCGTATAACAAACTTTTTAAACGATTCCAACATAGCTCTACCCTCTTTTTACTCTCGCTCTCAGTCTAGCCTAGTATATGACCCCCGCCCCATTTCATCCACCCCGGCCAGGTCAAAACGAGCCAGGATATCGTACTTTTCTGGGCCGATAATTCTCGACACCACCACCTGGCGGGCGACAAACAGGTGTTGCGGAAAACGCGTCCGCCGCAAATAAGGCTCTGTATTGACCTGGGTAATTCCTTGCAACGCCGTGATCAGTCGCGTATCGCCATGAGCGCCGTAGAAACGTGTCGTGCCGGCCGAATCCAGGACCTCCTCAACCGTTTGGATAAATTGCCTCACTGGCTCCGTGATATGTACTGACCACTTCAAAATATACCCCCCTCTAAACTGTGACTCCAGCGTAACTAACGACACAGCCGTAAGCGGAAACGGCTGAATCTTCGCAGCGACGTCCCTCATCCGGTCAATCACCGTCTCAAGCTGGTCGGCGCCACCCAGCTCAAAACGTTCACAGGTAAAGTGAACCGGCGTCACCGACTGCCCGCCAAAATAAGCCTGCAGTGCGTGTTGTTTCTCTTCAATAACTGCCAGCTCCTCGTCGGCCGGTTCCAGCAAGATGCAGATATCCCCGGCCCGCGCGCTGCGGAAAGGCGTCTCCTCCAGCTCCTTTGACGTTGCCTGACCCAACACCCGCGCCAGAGCCACGGCCGTGCCCAGCGGATACAGACGCGTCTGCTGGTCCAGGTTCTCCGCGCCGGCCACCACCGCTGCCCCTTCGGCCAGCAGCTCGGCCAGCGTCGGCCAGCGCTCCAGGCTCCGGGCCACTTGTCCAGGCGTCAGAGCCACAACGCCACGGATCTCGTCTGGCGACAGCCGCTGCAGTTGGCCTTGCAGCCGGGCCTGGTAAATAACCAGACGATACAACTGGCCTCCCCGTGGGGTGCCCGGGGGGTTAACCATTTCGTATAGGGCTAGCGGCCGGGGCTCCTCTGCCAGCTCCACCGGCCGGGTCGGGCCGCCCTGAGGAATGTACCAGGTAGCGGACGCCGATAAAACGTCCACACCGGTCCCTATTTCCTCCTGGGCCTCCCGTTGAGCGCAAGCCAGCCAGCTCTCCCCCTCTTCCCGGTGTCCGCCCACCCCAGCGTAAAACAACTCCCCTGGCGGGCACTGGTAGCGCGGCCCTGCCAGGAAAAACAGGTAGCGCCCGGTTTCATCTTCCAGCACCAGTCCCACCCCTGCTTCCACCTCGTCCGGCGCAAAATCGGCAATTTTCTGAATCGTTATCGGAGGTTTCCTCGATTCCTGGTTCATAATCTCTAAACGCCATGCCAGCCTGTCCGGCGGCAACCGCCAGGCAGGCCACCTTACCCGCTACTGATTATGAACCGATCAGGGCTGCTTTGCCAATATTATAAGGATAATTATCTTGCTGGCCGTCGGCTCCCCCCGCATCCCCATCGGCCGCCGTCACAACTCGATAATTGAGTAGCTCCAGTTCTGGCTCCAACTCTTACTCTAGCTCTAAACTTTACTCCACTAGACCATGCTGAAAAGCGTAACGGATAATGTCGGCCGTACTTTGTAGATGAAGCTTGGTCAAGACCCGGTGGCGATAAGTACTAACTGTTTTTACACTCAAAGAGAGTTCACCGGCAATCTCGCTCACTGTCTTACCTTTGGCCAACAGCACCATCACCTGGTATTCACGGTCCGAAAGGAACGAGTGCGGCAACGCCTCCCCCTCATTGGCCAAAAATTCGGCCATCATCTCCGCTAGCTCTCGTGAAACGTATTTCCCTCCCTGAGAGACACGCTGCACGGCGGCTACCAGTTCGTCAGGCGCGCTTTCCTTGGTCAGGTAACCGGCCGCCCCCGCCCGTAAAGCCCGGATCGCATACTGATGCTCCGGGTACATACTCAAAATCAACACCTTTAACGTCGGCTTTATGGTCCGTAACTGGTGCAACACCTCCAGGCCATTCATGTCCGGCAGAGCCACGTCCAGCAAAACGAGGTCATATTCTTCTTCGCGTACCGCCCGCAGCACGTCTCGGCCGCTGCTGGCCTCCCCGGCTACGGCTAGGAGTGGCTCCTCTTCCAGAATTTCGCGAACACCCCGGCGCACGACTGCGTGATCGTCAGCTACCAAAACCCGGATCATCCACTTACCCCTCCTTGAGGCCGCCACGGTATGCAAACGGTCACCGTCGTTCCCTTATCCGGCGCGCCCTGAAACGTCACGTTACCTCCCCAGGCGTGGGCTCGCTCGCGCATCCCAATAAGCCCCAATGATTTTGGACTGTTAATTTGCTTCCTGGTAATCCCCCGGCCGTCGTCGTGGACGGTGAGTGTCAGCTCCGAATCCTGCCTTTCAAACGACACAGTAATCTTGTGGGCCTCTGCGTGCCGGGCTACGTTGGTCAAGATTTCCTGAAAAATACGGAAAATAGCTGTGCTCAAATCCCGGTCCAGTTCCACTTCCTTGACACACGACGTCAATTCAAAGGCAATTTCACGCCGGCGGCAAAACTCCCGGGCCTGCCACTCCAGTGCTGTCACCAACCCCAGGTCGTCCAGCAGACCCGGCCGCAGCTCGGTGGCAATTTGTCGCACCACCTGGATGGTCTGGTCTATCATTTTCGACATGACCTGGGCCTTGTCTGCTAATTGTGGCTGGTCGGCCGGCAGCCGTTTGGCCATCCATGACAGGTCCATCTTCAATCCTGTCAATACCTGGCCGAACTCGTCGTGAATCTCGCGGGCGATTCGCGCCCGTTCCTCCTCGCGGGCCGTCTGGAGATAATTTGCCAGGTCACGCAATTGCTGGCGTGCTTCTCGTTCCAGTTCCAGCAACCGGGCGTTCTGGATGGCCGTCGCGATCTGGACGGCAACCGTTTCCAACACCCGCTGCTCGGCCGGCTCGAAGGCCACAGGCTGCGTGGTACCCACTGCTACTGCGCCGATGATGTGGTTGCCCAGGCGCAGCGGCACGCACAACTCGGCGCAGGCGTCCTCTCGCACCAGGTGAAGCTCCCCTTTGACGCCGGCCGTCACGTTCAAACTCTCGCCGTGTAGAGCTACCCGGCTCAAAATACCTTCGTCTGGCTCTAGGGACCGTGGATTTATCCTGGTCTCCTGAGAGGCTACCGGGACTGGCCGGCCATCCCGCGCGCTGCCGGCAAACAGTTCCAGATATCCCCGCTCATTAAACAACATCACCGCGGCATACTCGTACGTCAGCGTTTGGTTCAAGACTGAAATAATCCGAGGCGCTAACTTATCCGGCGTCAACAACTGCTGCAGTTCCTGGCTGGCCTGTTGGATAGAATTTAACTCGGCCAGCCGGTACTCCAACTCTTCAATCAGGCCAGTGTGCTGGATGGCCACGGCCACTTCGTTAGCCACCTCCTGGACCAGGGCGATTTGTTCCGGCGTAAAAACGCTCGGGGAAGGAGTCCCCAGGTTCAGACTACCCATAAGCTCTCCCTGGGCTATGAGCGGCACCATCAACAGTGACTGTAAACCTTCCTCCTGATACAGCAATTGGAGAAAAGCGGACCGCTCCTTCATGGCCGCTATATCGTTTACGTGATAAGGTTGCCCGTGGCGCAGCATGGGAATAGCAGACTCTATCTGCTCCAGAGGAAAGCTTGAACTCTCACCAGACCATGGCCTTCCCGTCATATAAACAGCCAGCAGCTTCACTTCCCGCCTGGTAAAATCAAACACCATCACCACGATCCGCTGGCAGTGGATTAAGGAAGCCAGGTGCTGGATAGCCGTTCTGGCAATAAACTGCGGCGATTCCGCCGCCAGGATAGCCCGGTCAATTTGTTGCAGCACCTCCAGCCGCTGCGCGTATAGCTTCAACTGCTCTTCGGCCCGCTTACGTTCGGTAATGTCCCGCACCACACTGATCGCTAAACCATCTTTGCCGTTCTCACCCGGCAGCCAGATCACGTTGTGTTCCGTTTGAATCACCTGGCCATCTTTACGGCGGAGGGTATATTCTGTTTGAAACTCACCCATTTCCATCCGGGTAGTAGCGGACATTTCACCAAAGTGCTGGTAGGATTCCGGGCTGACGTAAAGCACCATTGTGCTCTGGCCTACCAGTTCCTCTACCTGGTAACCCAGAATGCGCTCTACGGCCGCATTACAGGTGATAACCGTCCTGTCTGCCGGATTGATTAAAAAGACCGCCTCATTCAGGCTGGCAAACGTCTTTTCCAACAGGTTTTTGGTTTCCCGAAGCTCCTGCTCCGCCCGCTTGCGGCCGGTAATATCCACACCAATGGCAAAAACTTGCTGCACCTTCCCGTCCTGCTCCAATAGCGGTACGAAATTGATAAAGAACGTATAGGTGCCATGGGGCAGCGTCACCTGGCACTCACCACTCTGAGGCTGGCCGGTAGCGATAGCCTCCTGGAGCAGGGGTAAGTACTCGCGATACGTTTCTGGAGGAAATAACTCATCGTGAGTGTGGCCGACCATCTCTTCCAGCCGGTAACCACCCAACGCCTCCCCCAGGGTATTGACAAACTCAAACCGGCCCTGGCCGTCGTGGATCACCAGCACAGAGGGCAAATTGTTGATTAATAGCCGGAATTGATCGGCCTGGTGTTGCTGCGAGCGGCTGAAAGCCCGCAGCATAGCATAAAGAACAACGGCCGTGAAGGCAATAAACACCCAGTCTTTATAGCTCTGCCATTGATCTCGCAGGGCCTCATTCCGAATATACCGGGCAACCAGTTGGTCTGATCCCGCAATCCACAGGCTGCCAGCCAGGAAGTAAAGGAGGGCCATACCCACCGGCCCCGGCCACGAGCCTCCCCTTCGCTTTTCCATTGATTACACTTGTTAAATCCCCTAAAACCCCGTCCAGGAGAGAGGACTACCAGCCTCCCCTCACTAGATTTTATGTGCGACCATAGTATAACATAATGTTTGGTTATTGTCTGAGAGGGAAATTAGTCAGGACCGCAGCCGGCGCGCGCCTGGTCCTCGCACCACCCGGCCGGGCGTGGCTCCTGTATGGTCTCCATCCTCCACCACCGCCACCCCGTTGACAAAAACGTGGCTCACCCCCGTCGCGTACTGGTGTGGCCTGGCGAAGGTAGCGTGGTCTTGGATCGTCGCCCGGTCAAAAACCACCACGTCGGCAAAGTAACCTTCCCGCAGCCGGCCGCGCCGGTCCAGTTTCAGCACCCTGGCCGGTAGCGCCGCCAGCCGGCGAATCGCTTCCGGCAAAGAAATGATCTGCTCCTCCCGCACGTACTTGCCCAACAGCCGGGCAAAGCTGCCATAAGCTCGGGGGTGGGGATTAGACTTCAAGAAAATGCCTTCCGGCGCCATCGAAGCTGAATCCGAACAAAAACTGACCCAGGGCAGAGCTACCTTCTTACGGACATTCTCCTCCGACATCGTAAAGTAGACTACCCCTACGCGGCTGTTATCCTCCACCACCAGGTCCATCGCCGTTTCCAGCGGTGATTTGCCCCGCATAGCCGCCACCTCGGCCAGCGATTTGCCCGTCAGTGGCTTGAGCGCCTCACTTTTGAAACTGGCCAGCAGCACTCCCTCGGCCGATCCAGCCTCGTGGTAAGAGCTTTCCCAGCTCAGAGAGTCGGACGACATTTCCTCTATCAACCGCTGGCGGACGGCCGGGTCTTGCAGTCGCCGTACCCAGGCATCGTGGCCACCCTCCTGCACCCAGGGCGGCATCATCGCGTCCAGCCCTGTGGCCGAGGCATGATAGGTATACATGTCGGCCGTTACCGGCAGTCCCTCGGCCCGGGCCGCTTCCACCCGGGCAATCACCTCGTCCAGCTTGTGCCAGTTGGCCCGGCCGGAAGCCTTCAAATGGTAAATTTCCCCTCGGGCCCCCGACTCGCGCACAATCGTCAGGAACTCTTCCAATGCTTCCAGGAAGCGGATACCTTCGCTGCGCAGGTGGCTGACGTAGATACCATCGTACTCGGCCGCCACCCGGGTCAGGGCGATCAGCTCGGCGGTGTCGGCAAAGCTATCCGGCGTATAAATCAGCGCCGAGGAGACGCCCAACGCCCCTTCGGCCATTGCCTGCCGCACCAGCGCCTGCATTCGGGCCAGCTCCTCAACCGTCGCCCGGCGGTTGTCAAAACCGACTACGTTGGCTCGCACCCCGCCCGCGCCGACAAACGAGGCCACGTTGCAGGACACGCCCCGCCGCGCCAGGTATTCCAGGTACTCGTCCAGCGTCGTCCACTCAATCTCATATTGGATATCCCCCTGGCGAGCCTTCACATAGGCTTTTAGCTCGTCGTTGAGCGGCCCCATAGAGAACCCCTCGCCCAGCACCTCTAGCGTCACCCCCTGGCGAATGTCACTTTGCGACCGGCCGTCATGAATCAACGTCTCATTGGCCCAGCACATCATATTAATAAAACCTGGCGCCACCGCCAGCCCCCGCGCGTCCACCTCCAGCCGGCCGCGCACCGCCAGCGACCCCAGACCCACAATCCGGTCTCCCCGAAGTGCCACGTCCCCCACCAACGGCTCCTCACCGCTACCGTCATAAATCGTACCGTTGCGAATCAGAACGTCTACACTTTCCATAAATAGGATTATAGCTTAGGGAACGCCAATCACGCGAATAGGCGGCTGACGTGAATAATCTGCTCTGAAAACTATTCGCGTCATTCGTTCATTCGCGTGATTCGCGATTTCTATAATTGCTGCTCGGCCGCTAAAAGCTGCTCCGCAGCTTCCAACGCCCGATCAATCATTGCCAGCCCCTCCTGTATCTGCGCCTCCGTAATCACCAGCGGCGGGCAACAAAAAATCAAGTTCCAGCGCACAAACGTACTCAGCCCATCCTGCCGCAGCGAGGCGGCCGCCGCCTGCATCGGCCGGCTCAACGGCTGGTTAAACTCACTTAACGGCTCCTGGCCCCCTCGGTCCTTCACCAGCTCAATCACCTGGTGCAGCCCTGTGCCGCGCACCTCCCCCACGATCTCGTGCTTCTCCGCTAATTCCAGCAACCCCGCCCGCAACACCTTGCCCATCTCCCGCGCCCGCTCAATCAGCCCCTCCTGCCGGTAGACCTCAATATTGGCAATCCCGGCCGCGCAGGCCAGCGCGTGGGCGCTATACGTCAACCCCGCCCACAACACGTGGTCCTCAAAATAACCGGCCACCTTCTCATTGACCATCACAGCTCCCAACGGCACATAGCCACTCGTCAACCCCTTGGCCATCGCCACCAGGTCCGGCCGCACCGCCGGGTAATGGTCAATACCAAACCACTCCCCCGTCCGGCCAAAACCGCTCATTACTTCGTCCACAATCAACAAAATGCCATAGCGGTCGCACAGCCCCTGGATACCCCGCCAGAAGACGTCCCCGCCCTGGATAATCCCGCTCGTGCCGCTGTACCCCTCCAGCAAAAAAGCGGCCACGTTCTCCGGCCCCTCAAACAACACTGTCTCCTCAATCTGGTCCACCAGCGCCTGGTCCCCCTCCTCGGCCGTCCGGCCGCGGTAGAGTGGGCTGCGGTAAGTATACGGGTCGTGGATGTGAACCACCCAGGGCACGCCCGGCTCATTGGCCAGCCGGCGCGGGTCTCCCCCGGCGCTCATCGCCCCAAACGTCCCACCGTGAAACGAGCGATAACGGGCCATAATTTTCTGCCGGCCGGTCGCCAGCCGGGCCATCTTCATCGCATTCTCAATCGCATCCGCCCCGCCCAGCGTAAAAAATGCCTTGTTCAGCCCGACCCTATTGGTCTGGTCAGCAGCCCCGCCGGTTTGGCCAGCGGCCCCGCTGGTTTGGCCAGCGGCCGCCACCTCCGCCAGCAGCTCGCCCAGCCGGGCGCGCGGCTCCGTGGCGATGCCCGGGTAGGCGTATGTCAGCCGCGCCGCCTGCTCCTGGATGGCCCGGATCACGTGCGGGTGGCCGTGGCCCACATTGACGTTGATCAACTGCGACGACCAGTCCAGATAGCGCTTCCCGTCTGCATCCCAGAAATAGACCCCTTCCCCTCGGACCATCGAAATGGGATTCCACTCCTTCTGCGCTTGCCAGCTTGCCAGCGTGTAGGCCTTATTGGCCTGAACCAGTTCAGCGTGGTTCAAACTCATAAACCTCCTCCTATTCGCGTTCATTCGCGCCAATTCGTTGCCCTTTTATCCAGCCGATTATACCACCTGGCCGGCCCGTCCCCATCATGCGCTTCTAGAGCCCTATCCTGGTAAAGACCTCCCCCTTCATCTATAATTTTCTCCAGGTCCGTATCTTCCAAGCTGCAATAGCAACTTGGCCGGAAGGTTATCGAAGGGAAGCGCCGTACAATGATCGAGGATTTCTTGCGCAAAGTTCCGCTCTTTGCCGATTTACCGGCAGAAGACCTGGCCCAACTGTGCCAGATGACCAGAGAGGTTCACCTGCCCGCCGGACAGGTATTGTTCACCGAGGGCAGCTTGGCTGACAGGGCTTACATCATCTACGAAGGCGAGCTGGAAATCGTTAAGAACGTAGACGGCCGCGAGATCCTTCTTGACGTGCAGAGTGTACCCGGCACAGTTATTGGCGAGATGGCCTTACTCGAAGAGACCGCCCGCCTGGCCACCGTGCGCGCCGCTCGCGACACACTTCTGCTTACCCTGGATCATAACCAGATTCACGAACTCTTCAACCTGAGTCCTGGCGCTGCCGAAATAATGCTCCACACCATCATGGGTCGTTGGCGAGGAATGGAAGCTCTGGTACACCACAACGAGAAGATGGCCCAACTGGGCAGACTCACAGCCGGCATCGCCCACGAGTTGAACAACCCGGCCGCAACCGTCTTGCGTGGCGTTGGCCAGCTACAGATGCTGTTAGATAATTCAGAACAGGCGCGCGTGGCCCTGGATCGCCTGAGCCTGACGGCCGGGCAACAGGCCAGAGTGGCTGCCCTGGCTCGTCAGGTTCAAGAAGTAGCCGCCCGGCCGTTGGCGCTGAACGTCTTGACCCGCAGTGATCGCGAGGAGGAACTGGAAACCTGGCTGGAGGACCACGCTATCCCAGATGCCTGGGAGCTGGCCTCGATACTCGTCAATCTGGGGCTGGAGCCAGCTCATCTGGCCGAGCTTGCGGAAGTCTTTCCGCCCGAACAGTTATCAGTGCTGATCAGGTGGTTAGGAGCCACCTATACCGCACGCTCCCTCCTCAACGAAATTGCCCAGGGAGCCGGCCGTATTGCAGAAACTGTCCAGGCTCTCAAGTCATACGTCTACCTCGACCGGGCCCCGGTACAAAATGTAGACATTCACGCGGGGTTGGACGACACCCTGATTATCCTGCGTAGCAAATTAGAACCGGATGTTGTCGTCTACAAAGTCTACGCTTCCCATCTCCCCCAGATTACCGCTTATGGCAGCGAACTGAATCAGGTCTGGACGAATATCATTGACAACGCGGCCGACGCACTGCCAGGCCGGGGCGAAATCATCATCCGCACCCGGCAGGAAGGGGCAGAAGTGGTCGTGGAAATTGAGGATAATGGCCCTGGTATTCCTCCGGCAAATCTGCCCAAGATTTTCGACCCCTTCTTTACTACTAAGCCGCCCGGCAAAGGCGCGGGCTTGGGGTTGAACATCAGCTACAACATCGTCCAAAAACACCACGGTCAAATCACCGTCGCTTCTGAACCTGGCCAGACTGTGTTCCAGGTACGCCTGCCGGTCCATCCGGGTGATGCCTTGATTGGAGGGTGAAGGTGTCCTTCATTGGGTGGCACGCGTAGCCATCATCCGATACCCTTCACCAGGTACAGGTTAGCCAATAGTAAGTGCTCTTCCTTGCAAAGTTCCTGTTTCTGGTTATCATCTACGGCGTTAGTACTGCGGTCCTAATAACCGGCCTTCTTTTTACCTTGTATTGGAAAAGGAGCGCAGATGGACAACATCAGACCCATTCGGGTCATGCTCGTTGAAGATCATACTGTGGTGCGCCAGGCTCTGGTGTACCTTATCCAGAAGTATAGTGACCTGGAACTGGTAGCTCAAGCAGCCGACGGCATAGAGGCCGTCCGCTTCTACAGCCAACACCAGCCAGACGTGGTGCTCATGGATCTGGATTTGCCCGTCATGGATGGTTTCCAGGCCACCAGGGAAATTATCAGCCGCTACCCCCAGGCGCGCATTGTTGCTCTCAGTGCCCTCATCGGCAACACCTACGCCGGCATGGCCCATAACGCCGGCGCCCTTCGCTATCTCGATAAAACCATCTCGCCGGATACGCTTGTAGAGGTTATTCGTAACGTCTACGATGAGCGCGCTCTAGAGAGCCAACCTTAACCGCTGACTTGAACCTTTCCTGTCAACTTCCAGCTCCACCGCGTCAGCCTGGCCAGTAGCCCGGCGATCCCGCCCGGTGAATAAGGCCCGTACGCTTGCAGTCGTGTAATCCGGCCGTCCCGCGTCTCAAAGACAAACACCTGGTCAAACCTGGCCCTCATCCCCCCCTTAAAGACGTGATTCGTCTCCGTTTCGATCACTCCGCTTGCCTCACTGCCCCAAAAATGGCGCACCGTAAAACCAGGCCTCTCCATATTCCCCAGCGCCCAGGCCAACCCCTGGCGGATCGCTGCCTTGCCCTTCATCTTCGGCGCTGGATAATGAGGATCAAATATTACGGCCTCGTCGGCAAAATAAGCCAGCACCCCCTCCAGATCCCGATTCATAAACGCCTGTAACATACCATCAATCATCTCCCTCACTGAATCTGCCACCTCATTACCCCCTCGTGTCGCCAGCATTTATCCACCCAGATGCGTGGATACTCTCAGCAGCACATCCGTTTGTCCGCTTTAATTCGCTGCATTGTAACCTATTTCACACTTTCTTCACGATAGAACACTACAATCATTCTCTTTTCATTGAAAAACGTTAAAATAGGGCTGCATCCTCATTCTTTTCTGCTATACTTTCAATAATTAATTATTTGGGATGGAGGAAAAAATGTCGCGAGAAAGCATCGTTGATACCAGTCGGCCCAACGCCGGCCGGATTTATGATTACCTTTT
>JAKEFB010000173.1 GCA_022616275.1 Chloroflexota bacterium | reverse complement strand
GTACCTGTTGGGCTACCCCTCGGTCCGCAACTATGACGGCTCGTGGACGGAGTGGGGCAACCTGGTTGGTGTGCCCATCGAGAACCCGGCGGCCCAGTAGTCATGAGGGTGGGGCACGATAGTTCGTGCCCCACCTCTAACCTCATTCGCTTGTTCCTGAAACCGGGGTGATCTATAATCTCCCTGTCATATTCCACTCCAGGGAATGGAGTCGGCCGGCATCCAGCCGGTGAAGGAGCAAGCATGAAAACCGAATTACTACCCCCCGTTGAGTCCTTAGAAGCGTTGCCAGCCCCGTTCGACTACGACCGGGGGTTGTCACTTGACGTCCAGGAGATGGGTGTTGTGGCCGGCAATGATAACGTTTCTGTCCACGAGATCAGTTACGCTGGCCAGGCCGGCGGCCGGGTTGAAGCTTATCTGGTAACGCCGGCGGGCAAAGGGCCGTTTGCCGGCGTCATTTTTGTGCATCCGGCTCCAGGGAGCAAAGCTACTTTCCTCGATGAGGCCGTCACTCTTGCCCGGCGAGGAGCCGTGGGCCTGTTGATTGACGCGCCGTGGGCCCAAGGTGAAGCCTGGGGCCGAACCCTGGGGCAGCCCGAAAGCGATCGCCGCGCATTCACTCAGACCGTTATAGACCTGCGTCGCGCCGTTGACCTGATCACTTCAAGAACCGACGTAGATGCCAATCGGATTGGTTATGTCGGACACAGTCTGGGTGCGCTGTTTGGTGGCGTCTTGTCAGGCGTGGAGAAGCGAATCAGAGCCTTCGTTTTGATGGCCGGCGCCGGCAGCTTTACCGACGTTATGGTTCTCAATGTGCCTTCTCTGCAAGGGCCGGCGCTGGAAGAATACGCGCAGGCTATGGCAGGGATTGACCCAATTGCCTACGTTGGCCGGGCAGCGCCTTCGGCCCTTTTATTTCAATTTGGACAGCAGGATGAGGCTTTTCCTGAGGAAAAGCTCGTGGGCTATGCCGAAGCGGGCAGCGAGCCGAAGTTAGTTAAATGGTACGAGGCCGGTCATTTTCTTAATGATGAAGCAGGTGACGATCGCCTTGACTGGCTAAGCACCCAACTTGGTCTGACCCGAAGGTAATAACCGGCAATCCCACCGAAGAGGGGTAAAGGTCCGGGCAGGGTCAGCGATAGTGGGTATAGGTATCAATGACGCTGCCGGCGCGGGTGATGAACTGGAAGGTGATTTGCTGCTCGTTAGCCTCCACCAGCATAGCCCCGTAGTCGTCCCGGTAACGCACCTGGCTGCCGGGTAAAATATTCTCAAAGGTGTAGCGGGCCGGGTAGCCGCCCAGGCCGTTGATAAAATAAGTCAAGCCGTCAACAGCCAGCCGCTCGTAGACGTGGTCGTGGGCCGCCAGCACGGCCGACGCCCCCCATTCCTGGAACGGCCACTCCATCCAGCCTACCGGGCCGTTGAAGCCGGAGGTATAAGGCGAGTGGTGCATGTAGACCAACCGCCAGGGCGCGGCCGAGGCCGCCAGTTCGTCACGCAGCCAGGTGGCCTGGATCGAGTTGCTGGAGACGCCGTCCGGTTCGCGGGAGTCGCTGTCCAGGGCAAAGAAGTGGAGTGGCCCCCAGGTGAAGTCGTAGTAGCGCTCGTTGCCGGGCAGGGTGAAATACTCCAGGTAGGGCTGGATGCCGGCCGTCGCGCTCCAGTCATGGTTGCCCAGGGTGGGGAAGAAGCGGTTTTCGGCCGCGCCTGGCCCATAGGCGCCCTGGTAGGGATAGATAAACCCGGCGTAATACTGGCCGATGTTCTCGTCAATCGTTTCCGCCTCGCCATAGGGGTAGTTGTTGTCGCCGGTAGTCAGGATAAAGGCCGGCTGCCAGCTTTTCACCAGGTTGGCCACGTCTTCGGCCGGCTGGCCGGCCAGCCCGTAGTCGCCGATGACGGCGAAACGGATGGGCGTGGGGCTGGGTGTAGAAGTGGGGGTATGTGGGGGTGTAGGGGTGTCGGTGTGCGGGGATGTAGGGGTGTAAGTCTGTAGAGGTGTGGCGGTCTCCGTGGGTATGGGTGTGGCGGTGGTTGCAGACGTGATGATTGGGGCGGGAGTGCCGGTGGAAATGACTGGCGGCGGGGTGGGGGTGGCGCTTGAGTTGCAGCCGGCCAGGCAGGCCAGCAGGAGCCAGATGGCGACCAGCCACCGGCCGCCGGCGGGCCATTCCTGGGGAGATACAGGTGAAGATATATCTTGAGGAAAGGATGCGTTGCGGCTACCATAGAGTGCCATCTCGGTTAATATAACAGACCCCGGCCGGCGTGCCAGATGAGCAACCGGCCGGCGATAGGAGTGTGAGGCATGGAACTTTACCTGGCAACGGACGACGGGCTGGTCATTGGCCAGCGGCAGGGAGATGGGTGGCGGGAGGCCGGCCGGACGCTGGCCGGCCGGGAGGTGACCAGCGTTATTGCCCGCGAGGGCGTCATTCTGGCTGGGACGACCGGGGGCGTCTTTCGTTCGGACGACGGCGGCCAGACGTGGGACGAGGCCAGCAACGGCCTGGCTGTCCGCCACGTACGCTGGCTGGCTTACCACCCCGAAATGTCTGACCTGGAGTTTGCCGGCACCGAGCCGGCGGCCATTTTTGTTTCCCAGGACGGGGCCGAGAGCTGGCAGGAACGGTCAGAGGTGGCCCGGCTGCGCGACCAACTGCGCTGGTTTCTGCCCTATTCCCCGGAGGCTGGCTGCGTCCGGGGCTTTGCCTTTCACGGCCGGCGGCTGTACGCCGCCGTAGAAGTAGGCGGCCTGCTACGATCTGACGACCAGGGGGCGAGCTGGCGGCTGGCCGAGGGCAGCGACGGCGTGCCTCGCTGGGGCACCCCGGCGGCCGGCTTCATTCACCCTGACGTCCACTCGGTTGCCGTCCACCCCTCGTCGCCGGAGCTGATTTACGCGCCGACGGGCGGTGGTTTTTACCTCTCGGCCGACGGCGGCCAGAGCTGGACGTTGCGCTACGACTGTTACTGCCGGGCGGTCTGGGCAGATCCGGCCGACCCGGACCACCTCATCCTGGGCCCGGCCGAATCGGTGGAGGAAGAGGGCCGGATCGAGGAGAGCCACGACGGCGGCCGCCACTGGCAGCCCCTGACGGCCGGCCTGGACACTCCCTGGCCAGGCCACATGGTCGAGCGCTTTACCCCGGTGGGAGATCACCTACTGGCCGTCCTGTCGAATGGCGATCTCCTGGCGGCCGTGATTGGCGAGTGGCAATGGCAGCGCATTTTCCCGGACGTGGCCGGCGTGCGCTGCGTGGCGACCATGGCCGGCTAATGGAGTAGGGGCACAATGCATCGTGCCCCTACTTTTCACGAACAATTCACGAGGTCGTAGGATTCAGAAAACGAATAGGGACAGTGGTTTGGGCTACAATAGAGCCAGAGTGAGGTAAAGTCATGTCCCGCAAACAGCGAATCCTGGTTATTGACGACGATCCCAGCCTGGTCAAGATGATTGGCCTGATCCTGCACCGGGCTGGTTACGAAGTGGCGGCGGCCGAAAGTGGGGTAGAGGGGCTGAATAAGCTTACGGAGCTGAAACCCGACCTGGTCATCTTGGACCGGATGATGCCTTTAATGGACGGGCTGGAGGTGGTCCGGCGCATCCGGGCCAATCCGGCCACAGCCCAACTGCCCATTATGATGTTGAGCGCCCTGGGACGGGTGGACGACAAAGTGGATGGCTTCCAGGCCGGCGTGGACGATTACGTGGCCAAGCCGGTTGAACCCAAGGAGTTGATGGCCCGCACTCGGGCGCTGCTGATCCGCTCCCAATATTCCCGGCCGCCGGCCGCCAAGACGGTGGCTATCGTCGGGGCCAAGGGCGGCGTGGGCACGACCAGCGTGGCCCTGAACCTGGCCATGGCCCTGGCCAAACAGGAGAAGGCTGTCGCCCTGGTGGAACTGAAAGGGTACGGGGGTGACGTTCGTTACCATTTGAAGCTGAAAGGTGGCCAGGACCTGGGCCCCTTGTTGGAGTTAGATGCCTCCCAGATTAAACGGCCGGAAATCGAGCGCCGCCTGATTCACCATTCCTCGGGCCTGCATTTGCTGCTGGCCCCCCAATACGGCGGCGAACGTCGCCTGACCGTCGGCCACATCGAAGCCGTCCTCGACGTGTTGACCAGCCGGATGAGCTACGTCATTCTGGACGTGCCACCCCTGGTGGGGAACGGTATCCGGCGCGCCCTGGAGTTGTCAGACCAGATTTTGCTGGTCACAGAGCCGGAAACCCTTTCCGTGACCTGCGCTTTGGACCAGGTGGAAAGGATGAAAGAGTGGGGGGTCTTTGACCGCCTGAACGTGGTGATTGTCTCGCGCGGTCCTTCGGCCTCCTGGCTCAACCGGGTGGAAGTGGAAAATAGGTTGGGGATGGGTGGGGGCGAGGCCCAGGCAGCCGCCCGTTGGGAACCGCGCGCCCTGGAAGTGGGCGTTCGCCTGCGCCAGGGCGTGGCCGGCGTCATTCCCCCCGGCCCGGAACTGTTTCACGAATCGGTGCGCAACGGCGTGCCGATCATTTTGATTGAGCCCAGCGCCCCGGCCGCCCGGGCTTTGTTCGACCTGGCCGAGTGGCTGGTGGAGGGTGACCAACCCGCGCCTAAAAAAGAAACAGAATCGGTCAAGTACATTATCACCTGACACTTTTCGAGAGGAACCCATCAGCCAGCTTTTGCCTCGCCGCTTACTTTTTCTGGGCCTGATGAGCCTGCTCCTGGCGGCCTGCGCCAGTCCAGAACCGGAAGATCTACCTCCGGAGGAGATTGTCAGCCGGTCGGCCGAACGGATGAAAGCCCTGGAGGGCTTTCACTTTATTATAGACCGGACCGGCGGGCCGGCTTACGTGGACCCGGACAACACCATTGTTTTTCGCCGCGCCGAGGGCTATTTCGTCGCCCCCGACCGGGCCCAGGCCACCGTCCGGGTGATTGCCCCTGGCCTGGTCACGGAAGTGGGCGTTATTGGCGTGGGCGCAATCCAGTGGGAGACAAACCTGCTGACCGGCCAATGGCAGGAGCTGCCGCCCAACTGGGGCTTTAACCCGGCCGTGCTCTTCGACGCCGAGATCGGCATCCAATCCGTCCTGGCGGCCGATCTGTCCGACTTGACGTTGGTGGGGACCGAAGAATTGGAGGAGGGGCCAGACCAGGCGCTATACGTGGTGGACGGCCTGGCGGCCGGGGAGCGAATTTACGAGATGAGCTATCAGCTTATTGGGCCGGAGCAAATGCAGGTCCGCCTGTGGATTGCCCCGGAAAGTTTTGAGCTGCACCGGGCTATTGTCACCGACCCCAACACCGGCCAGGGGGAAGCCACGATCTGGCAGGTAGATTTCAGCGAGTTTGGTACAATCGTAGACATCCAGCCGCCGCCTGCGGCCGAGTAGGCAAGGCTGCGGGTCTGCAAGTTTGCGAGTTTGCAAGTCTGCAAGTTTGCGAGTAGCGGTGGGTAAGCATCTTGCTCATCGCTCATTGCTCATCGCTCATCACTTTCCTTAGGAGGAGTACAAATGGCCGAATATACACAGGAACAGAAGCCGCTGGGGCGCAGCCGCCGGGGCCTGGTGCTGGGCGGGGTGGGAGCCATTGTTCTGGGTTGTTGTTGTCTCCTGACGCTGGTTGGGGGTGTGGTGGTGCTGGACCCCTTTAACCTCAACCTCATTGCCCGCCTGACCGGCCGCTACGACGCTACCCTGGAAGCCATGCCGCCACAGACCAGCTTTTACACGAGCGTCAATTTGGTGAATGCCCAGCCGGCCGAGATCAACCGCCTCATCGGGCCATTTCTGGCCGCGGCCGAGGAGGCGGACGTGCGTGACTTGGCCGGCGCCGGCCAGGAGCTGGACGAGCAGTTGTCCTCAGAGCTGGGAATTACCATCAGGGACGACATCGCCCCCTGGATCGGCCAGTACGTTGGTTTTGGGGTAAGCAGCCTGGCGCTGGATGAATTTGGCGAACTGGAGCAACTGGATTGGGTCGTGGCGGCCGAATCCCGGAACAACGAGGCGGCCGACCAATTCCTGGGCAAATTCCGTGATGGCGTCGCTGAATCTTCCGGCAAGCCTTTTAGCGAACAGACGTATGAGAACGTAACCATTTACGTCCTGGAAACGGATGAGCCGATGGAGCGCCTGGCCTTCGGCCGCTCGGGTCGCCTGGTCATCGTAGGGGCAGGGCTGACGGCAGTGCAGCAAGCCATTGACGCCCAAAAGGGCGATTCGCTGGCCGACGATGACGCTTACGACGATTTAGTGGACGAGCTGCCCGGTGAGCGAGCCATGACCTTTTTCATCAACGGCGAACAGTTCCGCCAGTTGTCGGCCGAGCTGCAACGCCAATTTCCGAGCGGCGTCAACCCCAGCAACCTGTCGGTGGCCGGCTTTAGCAACGCTGTGTCGAGCCTGTCCATTGTCGAGGCCGGGCTGCGCATTGACGCGGTGGCGGCCGTAGACCCTGACCAGCTCAGTGAAACACAGCGGCAGTTACTGGAGGTGGCCGGGCAGCCACGCCAGACAGATCAACTGTTCCCGGAACGTACCCTCGTCTACGTGGGCGGCCACCGCCTGGACCTCACCTGGGCTGTCATTCGCGAGGCGATGGTTGCCAACACCAGCCAGACCGACTTTGACGAGTCCATGCAGTTGTTCGAGGACCAATATGGCCTGAACCCGGACACCGACCTGTTTCCTCACCTGGATGGAGAATGGGCCATCGGCGTCGTGCCCAGCCAGGGAGGATTTTTAAACGAGTTAAATAATCTGCAGTTAGGTTTTGCCCTGTTGGCCGGCAGCAGCAATACCCCGGCCGTGCTGACCTCGCTGGATAATTTTAGCCAGGGCCTGGAAGAGCAATTCCTGGTGGTCGAGAAGACGGAGAGTGGAGGCGTGACTACCTACAACGTCAAGTCCGACCCGGCGCAGGACGCCCTGGTCGTCTACGGGCTGGGGCCGCAATACCTGTTTATTGGCTCCGATGCTACAGTCGTCGAGCAAGTGTTGGGCGAGGGCTCCTCCCTGGCCGATAGCCAGCGTTATCAAAACGTCTGGCAACAGTTTCCTGAGGGGATGACACCTGTTGCCTACGTGGATATTCAGGGCTTGCTAGGTACAATTCGGGAGGGGCTAACCGGTTTTGACCTGGAGGGTTTTAACGAGGCGGCGCGCTTCGTGCAGCCCATTACCTTTATGGCTGTGGCCAACGACGCCGGCGGTGGTGACGTGCGCCAGACGACGACCATCATTTTCATTCCACCGGCCGGGTCGCAACAGTAAGGACTCTATGCCGATTCCAACCCCTTTTCACTCACGAACCGCCACCATGTGTGAAAGCCACGAGTGGCGCACCTGGTCCGGTTACCTGGCCGCCAGCGTTTACGAGCACTCCCACGAGCGGGAATACTACGCCATCCGCAACGCGGCCGGCCTGATTGACGTTTCCCCGCTGTACAAGTACGACGTGGTCGGGCCAGACGCGTTGCGCCTGGTCAACAAAATCATGACCCGCAACGCCGCCAGGCTCGTCGTCGAGCAAATCATGTACTCACCCTGGTGCGACGAGGACGGCCAGATGATTGACGACGGCACTATCTGGCGGTTGGGTCCGGACCACTTTCGGATTACGGCGGCCGATCCCAGCCTGCGCTGGTTTCAGGATTGCGGCGCCGGGATGGACGTGGCCGTCACCGACGTGTCCCGCGAGCTGGCGGCCCTGGCGCTGCAAGGGCCACTCTCGCGTCAGATTCTCAAACAGGTCGCCGGTGGCGTTGACCTGGACCACCTGAAGTATTTCCGCCTGGCCCAGGGCATCATTGATGGCTTTCCAGTAACAATCACCCGCACCGGCTATACCGGCGACCTGGGCTATGAGCTGTGGGTTGCCCCCGACCAGGCCTGCCGGCTGTGGGACGTGTTGCTGGAGGCCGGCCGGCCGTATGGCCTGCTGCCGGCCGGGATGGTGGCCCTGGACATGGCCCGCATTGAGGCCGGCTTGCTGCTGATTGAGGTGGACTACATTTCGTCGCTCAAGGCGCTGATTGAGGCGCGCAAGTCTTCTCCCCTTGAGGCCGGCCTGGGCTGGACGGTGGCCCTGGACAAGGGGCCGTTCGTCGGCCGCCGGGCGCTGGTCGCCGAAAAAGCGGCCGGGCCGGCCTGGACCTTTGTCGGACTGGAGATTGACTGGCCGTCGCTGGAGCGCCTCTTTGCCGCCTTTGACCTGCCGCCGCTGGTCGCCGGACGGGCCTCGCGGGTGGCCGTGCCGGTCTACAACGACAACGGCCGGCAAATTGGCCAGGTAACCAGCAGCACCTTTTCGCCCATCTTGAAGAAGTACATCGCCCTGGCCACGCTGGAAAGCGCCTACGGCGGCCAGGGAACGCGGGTCAACGTGGAGATTACGGTCGAATACACGCGCCAGCAGGCGCCGGCCGTGGTGGTGAAGACACCGTTTTTCGACCCGCCGCGCAAGCGAGCTTAACTAACAGGTCTATGCTTGACCAGGTTTATCAGGATCTTTTACAGTTCCTGGCCTCGCAACCAACGCCAGAGGAATTGCTGGCATTACGATGCTCAAGGCACAGGTTCTTCCTTATCTGAAATAGGACAATGAATGCCACAGAAATATGACGCAATCGTGATTGGAGGAGGGCATAATGGACTGGTCAACGCCGCGTACCTGGCGCGGGCCGGGAAGAAAGTGTTGCTGCTGGAGCAGCGTCCCCTGGTGGGTGGGGCCAGCGTCACTGAGGAGGTTTTTCCCGGCTTCAAGTTCAGCGTCTTCTCCTACGTGGTCAGCCTCTTCCGGCCGGAGATTATCCGCGATCTGGAACTGCCCCGGCACGGCCTGACCATCCTGCCCCTGGAAAGCACCCTGACGCCGCTGCCTGACGGCAACTACCTCTACCGGGACGGCGACCATTTCCGCACCCTGCGCGACATCGCCCGCTTTTCGCCGCGCGACGCCGAGGCTTACGACGAATACGGCCGGACGATGTTTTTCATGGCCAAGGCAGTCAAATACATCCTGGGCATCGTCCCCCCGGACCCAACCACCTTCCGGCCGGGCGACGTGAGCGGCCTGCTGAAGCTGGCCCGGCACATGCTTGGCCTGGGCGAGGAGAACCTCTATACCCTGGCCCGGCTGATGACGATGAGTTCGGCCGATTTCCTGGCCCAATGGTTTGAAAGCGAGCCGCTGATGGCCACTCTCTCCTCCAGCGGCATTATCGGCACGTACCTGGGACCGCGCTCGCCGGGCACAGCCTACGTCCTGTTGCACCATTACATGGGCGAGATTGACGGCCAGTTCCGGGCCTGGGGCTTCCAAAAAGGGGGCACCGGCGGAGTGGCCAACGCCATCGCCAGCGCCGCCCGCGAGCTGGGCGCGGAAATCCGCACCAACGCCCGCGTCGCCCAGATAGTGGTCAAGAACGGCCGGGCCGGCGGCGTGGTCCTGGAAAACGGCGACGAATTGGAGGCCAAAGTCGTCGTCTCCAGCCTGGACCCCAAGCAGACGTTTCTCAAGCTAGTGGGCGAGGAACATTTGCCGTCCGAATTAGTGGCCGCCGTGCGCCATTTTAATATTCGCGGCTCCTCGGCCAAGGTCAACCTGGCGCTGGACGCAGCCCCCGAGCTGGCCTGCCGGCCGGGCGCCGGCCGCCACCTGGCCGGGGCCGTCTCCATCAGTCCTAACATTGATTACCTGGAGCGGGCCTACGACGACGCCAAGTACGGCCGCTTCTCCCGCCGGCCGTACATTGACATCATCATTCCCTCGATGATTGACCCGGACATGGCCCCGCCGGGCAAGCACGTCATGTCCTGCTTTGTCCAGTACGCGCCCTACCAGTTGCGCGACGGCACCTGGGACGAGCAGCGCGAGGCGCTGGGCGACACGGTCGTGGACACCCTGGCCGAGTATTTCCCCAACATCAAAAACATCATCCTCCACCGCCAGGTAATGACGCCCCTGGACATCGAGCGGACGGTGGGACTATCGCAGGGGAATATCTTCCAGGGTGAGTTAACCCTTTCCCAGCTTTTCTTCCTCCGGCCGGCGGCCGGCGTGGCCCAATACCGTACCCCGATCAAGGGATACTATCAATGTGGATCGGCCACGCATCCAGGCGGTGGCATCACTGGCGCTCCAGGTCGCCTAGCTGCACTAGAGATACTCAAAGACGGAGTATAAAGAACCTCGTGGAGTTCTGCTTTACGCACTCTGAGACTAAGGCAGCGGCCGTTTGCCCGTACTGCCACAAATCGTATTGTTCAGAGTGCCTCTGGTTACACGGGCCGCTTAAAAGAATCATTTGCGTGAATTGCTTTGAGACTTTCTCAAGCAGGTTTCAAAAGTCAATTCGCCGAAGGAAGGTGTATACGGTGGGGGGCGTGGTAATTGGTGTCCTGGCGCTTTTATACGGTCTTTTATTGTTGAGCGGTAATGCAAATAGCACGACGTTTACTATAGTTGGCTTAGGGTGTTTGGCGGCAAGCGCCGTCAATGTGGTACGGATCAGGCAGATGAAGGAATTTCTCGTCCGTGAACAATACAATGTCTCTGGTCGCTAGCGAGTAAGAATGAATAAACAATACGATGCAATTGTTGTTGGAGCAGGGCACAACGGGTTAGTGGCGGCTGCTTACCTGGCTAAAGCTGGTTTGAGGGTGTTGGTCCTGGAGCAGCGGCCGGTGCTGGGGGGCGCGGCCGCCACCGAGGAGATTTTTCCCGGCTTCAAGTTCAACACCGGCTCGGCCGACGCCGGGCTGTTCCGGCCGGCTATTGTCAAGGACCTGGCGCTGGACAGGCACGGGCTGTCCTTCCTGGAGGGCGAGGCGGCCGTTTTTGCCCCGCAGCCGGACGGCACGGCCTTGACCCTGTGGCGCGAGCCGCAGCGCAGCGCGGCCGAGATTGCCCGGTTCTCTGCGGCCGACGCCGAAAAGTACCCGGCCTTCCTGGAGCGGGTCAGTCACCTGGCGGCCGTGCTGCGCGAGACGCTGGCGCTGACGCCGCCCGACCTGGCCCACTTCTCGCCGGCGACGCTCATGCCCTGGCTGGGAGTCGGGCTAAAGTTGCGGCGGCTGGGCGAGCAGGAGATGATGGAATTGCTGCGCGTCCTACCCATGCCGGTGCGGGATTTCCTGGACGAGTGGTTCGAGAGTGAGGCGTTGAAGGGGGCGTTGGGCGTTCTGGGCATTGCCGGCGGGCTGCCAGGGCCACAGGCGGCCGGAACGACGCTGATGTTTCTCTACCAGCAGCTTGGCGCGCCTAATAGTGGCTTTTTGTCAAGCCGGTTGGTGCGGGGCGGGACCGGCGCGCTGTCAGCCGCCCTGGCCGCCGCCGCTCAGCAGCATGGCGCGGAGATTTGCCCCGGTACGGCCGTGGCCCACATCCTGCTCGACGACCTGGCCGAAGGGGTGAAGGGGGTCCGGCTGGCCAATGGCCAGGAAATCTCGGCCCGCTTCGTCGTCTCCAGCGCCGACCCACGCCGGACGTTCTGCCAATTGGTCGGCGCGGCCCACCTCGAGCCTCAATTGTTGCGCGCCGTGCGTAACATCCGCTACCAGGGCATGACAGCCAAAGTGAACCTGGCCTTGAATGGTCTGCCCACGTTCAGTGGCGCAACCAGCCCCGGCCAGTTGACCGGCCACATCGTCGTCGCTCCCGACCTGGAGTACCTGGAGCGGGCCTGGGACGATGCCAAGTACGGCCGTGTCTCGCAACGGCCGGTCCTGGACGTGGTCATTCCCTCGCTGCTGGACAGTTCCCTGGCCCCGGCCGGGCAGCACGTCATGTCCATTACTGTCCAGTACGCTCCCTACCATCTGCGCGAGAGCCATTGGGACGCGGAGCGAGAGCGGCTGGGCGACCAGGTAGTGGCTACCCTGGCGACCTATGCCCCCGACCTGCCGGAACGCATTCTGCATTGCCAGGTCATTACGCCGCTGGACTGGGAGCGGGAATATGGGCTGACCGAGGGCCACATCTACCACGGCCAGATGGGGCTGGACCAGATGTTTTTCATGCGGCCGGCGGCCGGCCAGGCCCAGTACCGGACGCCTTTTAAGGGCCTGTACCTGTGTGGGGCCGGCGCCCATCCCGGCGGCGGCGTCAGCGGCGCGCCCGGCCGCAACGCCGCTCGTG
Source organism: Chloroflexota bacterium (assembly GCA_022616275.1). GTDB lineage: Bacteria > Chloroflexota > Anaerolineae > Promineifilales > Promineifilaceae. Next base: position 6,858 of record JAKEFB010000173.1, on the reverse strand, counting down.
AAATTTTGCGTGATGGCCGGTAGGTTTTTGACGCAAAGACGCAAAGTATACAATTTATATTTTCATTGAAAGGAGTAGTCTATGAGTGAACCGTTTGATATATCCCTGGTCCAGCGCGGCGCGCGGCTGCGGCGGACGCCTTATTTCAAGGCCACCCAACGTTATGGGGCCAAAGGGTATACTGTTTATAACCACATGTTTTTCCCCATTAACTATGACGACCTGGAGGTGGAGTATTGGAAGCTGCTGAACGACGTCACCGTCTGGGACGTGTCGGTGGAGCGCCAGGTGGAGATTACCGGGCCGGACGCCTTCGCCTTTACCAACCTGCTGACGCCGCGCGACCTGGGCCAGTGCGCCGTGGGGCAGGGCAAGTACGTCGTTATTACGGCCGAAGATGGCGGTGTCATTAACGACCCGGTGCTGCTGCGGCTGGGAGAAAACCACTTCTGGCTGGCCCTGGCCGACAGTGACGTGCTGCTGTGGGCCAAAGGTGTGGCCCTTAACGCCGGGATGGACGTCACCATCGTCGAGCCGGACGTATCGCCGATGCAAATCCAGGGGCCGAAATCAAAAGAAGTCGTCCACACGCTTTTTGGTGACCCGGTGTTGGAGCTGGAGTATTATTTTTTCCTGGAGACGGAGCTGGGCGGCATCCCGGTGGTGGTGACCCGTACCGGCTGGACCGGCGAGGTCGGTTACGAAATTTATCTGCGGGACGGCCGCTACGGCGAAGAGCTGTGGGAGCGGGTGATGGACGCCGGCCGGCCTTACAACATTACCCCCACCGGCCCCTCCGACATTCGCCGCGTCGAGGCTGGCATCCTCAATTATGGCGCGGACATGACCCTGGAGAACAACCCCTACGAGGTCGGGCTGGGCTGGCTGGTAGACCTGGACCAGGAAGCGGAGTTCATTGGCAAGGAAGCGCTGAAACGAATCAAGGCCGAGGGCGTCCGGCGCAAGCTGGCCGGCGTGGAGATTGGTGGCCGACCGTTACCGTTTAATATGACCAAATGGCCAATCTACCACAATGGCGAGCAGGTCGGCTTTATCACCTCGGCCATTTACTCGCCCCGGTTGAAGAAGAACCTTGGCTATGCCAACGTGCCGGTGGAGCTGGCCAGCCTGGGAAGTGAGTTGACAGTTTTTGCCGAGGACGTTAACGAGGAACGGCCGGCGACGGTGGTGCGCAAGCCGTTTGTGGACCCTGAGAAAGAGATCCCCAAGTCTTAATCTTAGACACGAATTGCACGAATTTCACTAAATTTTCGTGTCATTCGTGCAATTCATGTCGAGAAATAGCAACTGAAGTTCTAAATACGCCTACTGGGTAGCTGTTTAGATGCTGCCTAAAAGCAGTAAGGCCGCCATACCAACGGCAATAGTTAAGAGAGCGTTACGGGTGCGCCAGGCGACAATTACAGCCAGCGCGCCGGCCACCAGTCGGGGATTGCCGGGTGAAAAGTCCAGCACGCCGTTGGGCATTAATACGTCCGGGAAAATGATGGCGGCCAGCACGGCCGGGGGAACGAAGCGCAAGGCCCGCTGTACAAGGGGAGGTACTTCTAGCCGGCCGAAGAGCAGGATGAACGATAGGCGAATGGCGTAGGTACAGAGGCCAATGGCCAGTAAGGTCAGCCAGAGCGTCATGGTTGTTCCACCGCCTCCCGGCTACGTGGACGAATGGCGTGGGACTCGACCAGAAGACCAGCCAGGATGCCGGCCAGGGCGGCCAGCACCAGCCCCAGCTTGAACGGCAGGCCGGCGGCCAACAGGCTGACGACCCCGCCGGTGAGGGCGGCGGCCACCGAGGCCCGGTCTTTGAGCGCCGGCACGACCAGGGCAATGAAGGTCAGGGCCAGGGTGAAGTCCAGCGACCAACTGTCCGGGACCTGGGCGCCAAGGAAAATGCCGGCGGCCGTGCTGGCTTGCCAGGCGGTCCAGAGGGCCAGCCCTGCGCCCAGAAAATACCAATGCTTATGAGAGGACGGCTCGTCGCGCCGGTAATGGATGATGGTCACGGCGTAAGCCTCGTCGGTGAGCAGGTAGGCCAGTCCCCAGCGCCAGGCGGGCGAGAGGTGTTTGAGGTAAGGGGCGACCGCGGCGCTGTAGAGGGCGTGGCGCAGGTTGACCAGCACGGCCGTCAAGAAAATGACCAGCGCCGGGGCCTGGCCGGCCACCAGTTGGGTCGTGAGAAATTGGGCTGAGCCGGCAAAGACGATGGCCGACATGGCCTGGGCCTGGCCGGCCGGCAGCCCGGCCTCCAGGGCCAGGACACCGTAAATGAGGCCAAAAGGAACGACGCCGATCAAAATGGGTAGCTCGGCTTTGACGCCGGACCAGAATTGGGAGCGGGCGGTAGGCATGGGGGCAAATGATACGGCCGGGCGGCCGGAAGGGCAACATCTGCTTGACAACGCTACCCGGCCGTGCTACGATGTTCGCCAACTTGATACCAAAACAACTGTGAATTGGAAGAGTAACCTTCAAAGCGGGTCCCAGAGAGCCGGTCCCAGGGCTGAAAGGCCGGCGACGGCGCGGAAGGTGAATGGGCCAAGGAGTTGCCGGGGCAAATGACACAAAGAAGCCTTGTGTTTAGTAGTTCTGGCCGGAGATGCCACCGTTACCAGGGCATAGGTCTCGTGGCGGTCAAGGGACCGGCTACCGGACTGAAATGAGTGAGGCTGGCTTCCCCCAACACCGTAACGCGCCATCACCGGCGCGCTTTTTGTTTTTGGGGAAAATGACCTAAGCAGGGTGGCACCACGGGAGATCAAACGCTCTCGTCCCTGAAGCCTACCAGTGTTGGCTGGTGGGCTTCAGTGGCGAGGGCGTTTTTTGTTGGAGATTGGAGATTGGAGGTTAGAGATTGGAGATTGGCAAGATGACAGTAGTACGACAGTTGGAACAACGGGCGATTTACCAGCCGGGGCTGGCGGAGTTTCGGGAGCTGGCGGCCGGGCCGGCCAATTTGATTCCAGTGTACCGGGTCTTCCCGGCCGACCTGGAAACCCCAGTGACCGTTTACCTGAAGCTGATGGACTTATTAGGACCATCCTTCTTGCTGGAGTCGGTGGAGGGAGGTGAGCAGGTCGGCCGCTACTCTTTTGTCGGCGTCAATCCCCGGGGCATTATCTCGTTACGCGGCCGGCAAATCAGCCACAGCCGCGATGCCGGCCTGGAAACGCGGCCGCTGGCCGAGGGCGAGGACATTCTCCACGTCCTCAAGGACGAGCTGGGCCGCTTCACGCTGGCCGACGTGCCCGGCCTGCCCCGCTTCAACGGCGGCGCGGTGGGCTACCTGGGCTACGACGTGGTCCGCTTCTTTGAGAGGCTGCCGGAAACGGCCGGAACGGTCCTGGATATTCCCGACGCCGTCTTTCTGCTGGCCGACACCCTGGTCGTCTTTGACCACGCCCGCCACCGGTTAATGATCCTGGCCAATGCTCGTGTCAACGGCGACGTAGAAATGGCCTACGTCGAGGCTATCCAACGCATTGAGCAGGTGAGCGAGCGGCTGCTGCGGCCGCTGCCGGCCGTGCCGGGGCGGCGTTGGCTGGCTCCTGGCCACGGCCGCTCGCCGGCCGGGTTGGCCTCCAACATGACTCAGGAGCGCTTTGAGGCGATGGTCCGCCAGGCCAAGGAATACATTGCCGCCGGAGATATCTTCCAGGTAGTGCTCAGCCAACGCCTCAGCCAGCAGACGACAGCCCACCCATTTGCCATTTACCGGGCGTTGCGGATGCTCAACCCGTCGCCGTACATGTTTTACTTTGACTTTGGCGGGTGGAACGGCGCCAGGCGGGATTCCACCATTGATTTTCAGGTCATTGGCGCTTCGCCGGAAATGCACGTGCGGCTGGAGGACGGCATAGCCAGCGTCCGGCCGATTGCCGGGACGCGCCGGCGGGGCGGAACAGAAGCTGAGGACGCAGCCTTGCAGGCTGAGCTGCTGGACGATCCCAAAGAGCGGGCCGAGCACGTCATGCTGGTGGACCTGGGCCGGAACGACATCGGCCGGGTCTGCCAGTACGGCACGGTCAACGTCCGCGACCTGATGGTCATTGAGCGTTACAGTCACGTCATGCACATCGTCAGCCATGTCGAAGGGCGGCTGCGGCCGGAGATGGATGCTTTTGACCTGATGCGGGCTACTTTCCCGGCCGGAACGGTCAGCGGCGCGCCCAAGGTGCGAGCCATGGAGATCATCGAGGAACTGGAAGGCGAGCGGCGTGGGCTGTACGCCGGGGCCGTCGGTTACTTCAGCTACGACGGCAGCATGGACACCTGTATTGCTATTCGCACGATGCTGGTCCAGGGCGACACCGTTTATGTCCAGGCCGGGGCGGGCATTGTGGCCGATAGCGACCCGTCTCGCGAACACGAAGAATGCCTGAACAAAGCCGGCGCCCTCGCCGTAGCCATCGAACAGGCAGAACACGGATTAGTATCTGCGTAAATCTGCGTCCCATAAAGGAGAAAATATGAAGAAAGTAGTTTTTAGCGGGATTCAGCCGACGGGGAATATTCACCTGGGCAATTATTTAGGTGCGGTCAAGAATTGGGTGGCGCAACAGGCGGAGAAGGTCAATTACTTCTGCATCGTGGACCTGCATAGCCTGACTATACCCCAGGACCCGGCCGATTTGCATTTCCAGACGCGCTCGCTGGCGGCCGTGCTGTTGGCGGCCGGCATTAACCCGGACAAGTGTACCCTCTTTATCCAGAGCCACGTGGCGGCCCACGCCGAAGCGGCCTGGCTGCTGAACTGCGTCACGCCGCTTGGCTGGCTGCAACGGATGACCCAATTCAAGGATAAATCGGTCAAACAGGAAAGCGTGCTGACCGGCCTGTTGGATTACCCGGTGTTGATGGCTGGCGACATCCTGTTGTACGACGCCCACGAGGTGCCGGTTGGCGAGGATCAGAAGCAACACGTAGAGCTGACCCGCGACATCGCCCAGCGCTTTAATAGCCTGTACGAACAGGGGTTTTTCACCATTCCCCAACCGGTCATTCCTGAAGTCGGCGCGCGGATAATGGGGCTGGACGATCCGACAGTCAAAATGTCCAAGAGCCTGGCCCACATTCGCGGCCATGCCGTTCGCTTGTTAGACGACCCGGATGAGATCCGGCGCTCCATCAAGCGGGCGGTCACCGACTCTGGCAACGAGATTCGCTTTTCTGAAGAACCGGAAAGAGCTGGGGTTAATAACCTGTTGGTCATTTATAAGGCTATTACCGGCAAGAGCGTGGCCGAAGTGGAAGCCGATTTTGCCAACGCCCGGGGCTACGGCGACTTGAAAACACGGGTGGCCGAAGTAGTCGTCGAGAGTATCGCCCCCATTCGCCAGCGGTACGAGCAGTTGCTGAAAGAGCCGGCCGAGCTGGACCGATTGTTGGCCCGCGGCGCAGAGCAGGCCCGCACCGTAGCTACGCCTAAGGTAGACCAGATGAAAGAGATCATGGGCCTGGTCTTGCCGGCTTAGGAGGTTATTCGTGCGTAAACAGTTAAAGTGGTATTGGATATTTGGCCTGATCGCGACAGCGTTGGTAGCCTGCGAGCAGACGCCTACACCGGTTCCAGCAACTCCTTCATCTTTACCGGCGACCAGCGAAGCAGCGGCCAGCCCAACGACTACCACGCTGGCTAGCCCGACGGCCGGGGTGACACCTGAAGCGACGGCGACGGCTGTCCCGGCCTCGCCAACGGCTGCGCCGACAACGCCGGCGCCGACGCGAACTCTGCCGCCCACGCCGACCCAGTTCGCCACGCCCATACCAACCGTCGGTCCCATCGCCCCTGGCCAGGAGGACAGCGCGGCGCTGGAGGTGGGCGGGTTCAAGAGCTACGTCTTCGGCGGCGTCCGGTTCCGGCCGGCGCTGATCTTCGTCGAAGGGGACAGTGCCCTGGATGTCGCCATCTCGGTCTACGAGGGCGCCCTGCCGGCCAACACGGACCTAAGCACACAGACACCTCTGGCGGAAGCAGATACCAATATTACCGGTGGTCCAGAAATCATGGTTTTTACTCCGGAAACGGACGGCGACTATACCCTGGTGGTCAGTGGGCGGGCAAGCACGGCCGGCGCTTATACCCTCTACTTTTACAATGGGACGACGGCCGCCCCAAACGCCCAGGTGTCGGCCGATTCCCTGGCGGCCGGCGAGGTGAAAAGCTATACAGTCCAATCCAACGGTGGCCGGCCGGTGATTGTGTTCGTGGACCAGACGGACCAGAGTGACCTGGCCATCCAGGTGACGGACGCCAGCGGCGCGGTGGTCAATACGGCCGACTTTGGCGGTCAGAGTTCGGCCGAGGCGCTCTTTATGCTGCCGCTGCAAACGACTGTCTACACCGTCCGAATTTCGGAGACCACCGGTGCGGTGGCCAGCTATGACCTGGTAATGGTGACATTGGATTAATCGCGAATGGCGCGAATAAGCGAATGGCGCGAATAGTTTTATAAACATTCGCATGATTTGCGTTATTAGAGAAGGTAGTGAACATCGAGACGGCTTTTAAGGTCTGGGCAGCCAGTTTTTTGTTGAGCGACCGGGAGTGGGAGGTCGGCCGGCGCTGCCAGGCCGGCCCGTTGATCTGTGTCCGCTACGAGTTTGAGTGGCTGGGCCGGTTGGTGAAGTTCGATAACTTCCTAGCGCTGGGCTGCGAGCCACAGAAGGCGGTAGCCGCCGTCCAGGCTTTCGGGCCGGCGAAGGACCACCTGCTGCGGGTGGTGGCCGACCGCCCCGACCTGGAGCAGACCTACGCCAGGCTGGGCTACCGGGTGGGCTTTGTCGAGTACCTGATGGCCCGGCCACTAGAGGGATTGGTGGCCGCTGCCCTGCCTTACC
>JAKEFB010000172.1 GCA_022616275.1 Chloroflexota bacterium | reverse complement strand
TGCCCGCCCAAGTTTACTTCGATTGTTAAGGTAACTGTTATGTCAAGAGAAACCCACCTTATTTTTGCCGATTTGTGGTCTTGACAATGGGGTTCACTTTAGTTGAGCCAGGAGCTATCGCGGTTGATGTCGGCGATAGAGTAGAGGGTGGCCAAGCAATAATGAATATAACGTTCATTGACGAGTCAGTTGTTCTAATGATCTGGTCTCCTGTTGCTGGTGTAATAGAGGAGATATTGATGAGCCCTGGCCAAAGACTAGAACCAGGTCAGTTAGCAATGGTAATAAGAATTTGAAAGTAGTTACCATTGGTCCAACCATTGTGCAATAAGATGGTAAGGTAGAGGCAGCTTGAAAACTTGGCAGGAAAAGAGGCAAGGGATTATGGAGCAGGTTATTAATGCGGTAGGAAAAATCCGTCTTCTGCCTGGCGCTCTGGTTGACTATGGTTTTCGCCAGGGATACGACGCCGTTTATAAGCAGTTCATTTCCCTATTAGACAATGGTACCGTTTGGCACCCAGAGATATATGAAGCAGACTGGGAAGGGGAAGCAAAGGATTATATAGCTGCTGCGCCGGAAGTTATTTCAAAGTTGAAGAGAATGGCCTCACCGTACCGGCTTCCGGATGATTATCTGTTCTTTCTGGAGTTTTACGGTGGGCTTTCTATTAAAACTGACATTAAAGTTAGCAATGTGGTAACACGCACTTACTATTTTGAAGTTATGGGTATTGGGCCAATGACGGATGAATGGTATGGCAACGTGATATATGACAATGGTTATGCAGGAACTGGTCACAAATTCCTTTTTATATCTATACTGAGGATCACACCGGGATTCACAGAAACTGCCACAGATAGCACACAGGAATTAAATAACAGTGAGGTGGTTCTAAATTCTGACTGGCTAGAATTTCACCTTGATGTGGCAGGGATCGTGCAGGAACATAGCATTATCGTTGAGCAAAATGAGGGAGACAAGCATAACTGGAAAAAAGTGGCTGATTCGTTTACAGAGTTGTTAGAGCGAGTTGCAACGACAGGTGGTGTATTGAATTGGATTTGAGAATGACCACTTCTCACCGGCCGCCGGACAGTTATGAACTCCTGAGTACGAAACTCGTCGCTCCGCACCCGCGCGCGCCGCTTGTTCCTCGTGAGCAGCTACTGGTGCGCTTGGACGAAGGATTCGGACATAAGATTACGCTGATCTCTGCCCCGGCCGGCTTTGGTAAGACAACGCTGGTAAGCGAGTGGATTGCCGAACGCCGTAAACACAATGACCTGCCCCCGATGGCCTGGGTCGCTTTAGACGCCGTCGACAATGATCCGGTGCGCTTTTGGCGCTATGTCCTCACTGCCTGCCAGGCATTCGGCGCGGACGTAAGCGAATCCGCTCTCGCCCTGCTCAATAATTCGCCGCAACCCCCTTTTGAAGCGCTGCTGACCATGTTCATCAACAAGATAGCTCTGCTTTCTAACAGAGTTGTTCTCGCCCTGGAGGATTACCACGCCATTACTGCCCAGCAGATCCACGAGACACTGTCCTTCTTCATCGATCATTTTCCGGCGACGCTGCATCTGATCCTGATGACGCGCAGCGATCCTCCGCTCCCCCTGGCGCGCCTGCGCGCTCATAACGACCTTAACGAACTGCGGGCCGCCGATCTGCGCTTTACACGGGAGGAGGTCCAGGCCTTTCTGCAATTGGCCGTTCCGGTCCCACTTTCTCCCAAAATAATTACGCGTGTGGCTGAGCGTACGGAGGGCTGGGCGGCCGGGCTGCGCCTGGCGGCGCTCGCCCTCCAGAGGATGAAGGAACAGCCAGAAATCGAGCAATATCTGATGAGCTTTACCGGTAGCCACCGGCCTATCCTGGACTATCTGGTGACAGACGTGTTCAGCGCCCAGCCGGAAGCCATTCAGGAGTTTTTGCTTCAGACGAGCATCCTGGACAGAGTGGCTGCACCTTTATGTGATGCCATCACCGGCCGGGAGGACAGCGCCCTCGTCCTGGAGCAGTTGGAGCGGGCCAACCTGTTTATGGTGCCCCTCCCTGACGCCGGGCAATGGTATCGCTATCATGGGCTGTTTGCCGAGGCCATGCGGCATTACGCCCAACAGCGGCTTGGCGTAACGAGCCTGCGCAGGCTGGCGCAAAAAGCAAGTCTTTGGTATGAAGAACACGGGATGCTGGCTGAAGCCATCGAGGCTTCGCTATATGCCCAGGATTATCTGCGCGCCGCCGATCTCATCGGGCAAATCATCGCGCCAAGGCTCGTCCAGAACGAGTTCCACACGCTACGGCGCTGGATGGAACAGCTCCCGGAGGATGTGCTCCAGGCCCATCCGACCATCTGCATAATCTTCGCTGCGGCGATCTTGTTCACTTCAAACCGCCATGCTCCGGAAACGAAAGAGCGCCTGCAACTGCCGCTTCAGATTGCCGAACAGCACTGGCGGCGCGAGAAAAATGAAGATAAGCTCGGCGAAGTGTTCGCCTTTCACTCTCTGGTAGATTGGCTGCAAGGGGAGTTCAAGGCGTCATTTTCATTTGCCAGACAGGCGCTTGCTTTGCTGCCAGAGATTGACAGGCAGGCGCGTGGCATCAGCCTGATCATGTTAGGCGTGGATGAGTTTAGGGCAGGCAAGTTGAATGCAGCTCGACAAACGACCAGCGAAGCGCTCGCGCTCTGTGAAGCAGCCGAAAATATCTACGGCACCCTGGATTCCATGCTACTCCTGGGCGAGGTATGCTACCAGCAGGGAGAGCTGCACCAGGCGGATCAGATTTTTCGGCAAGTGCTTTCGAGGACGGAGCATGCGCCAATGGACCAGAACCAATCTTCGATCCGCAGAGGGAGGGCGTTGCTCGGTCTTGGTATGGTCGCTTTGGAATGGAATGACCTGGAGGCGGCCGAAGAGGCAGTATCCCAGGCAGTTGCCGCCAGCCAGCAATTCCCGGAGGAGGATCTGCTGGCCGACAGCCCGATCATCCTGGCGCAGGTCAGATTCGCGCGCGGGGAGATTGACGAAGCTCAACGGCTGTTGGAATCCCTCATCGTCGAGACAAATCGGCCTTTTCTTTTCAGGTTTCCCCACGTCTACCAGGTCCGTTTTGCTCTGGCGAGAGGCGATCTGGCGGCAGCACAACGCCGGGCTTCGGCAGCCGCCCTCCCCGGCGATGAAGCGCCGACGGTGCAGCGCGAGCAGGAGGCGCTGGTCGTCTCGCGCTTACACATTGAGCAGGGCAAGGCTGGCGCGGCGATTGAAGAGCTTGAAAGCTGGCTCACCGAGGCCCAGGAACATGGGCGAACGAGAAGCGAGATCGAAATAAAAATTATCCTGGCCCTGGCTCACGCCGCCCTTGGCGATAGGGCACAGGCCGGAGCTAAGTTGATCCAGGCGCTGGCCCTGGCCCAGCCGGAAGATTACCGGCGCATCTTCTTAAATGAAGGGGGAATATTGGCGACGCTTTTACAAGACAGCCTGTCCGAAATTCGAGACGAATCGCTGGCCGCCTATGCGCGGGCATTGCTCTATACCATGGCTCAAGAGCAAATACAAAAGGTAGCGGCCATACCTCGTGACTCAGAATTGCTCATAGAACCGCTCACCGAACAAGAGCAGCGCGTCCTACGCCTGCTGGCCGCCGGGCTTTCCAATTCAGAGATTGCTGAGGAGCTGATCATCTCTGTCAACACGGTGAAAACACACGTCAGGAACATCTATGGAAAGCTCAACGTGAAGAGCCGCGAGGAAGCTCGCGAAGCCGCGCGCCACTTATACTTGACAAGGTGACAAGCTGACAAGGTGACAAAGTAAAAAAAGTCAGTTTATGACCGTTGCCAGTATAAAATTACCCTAGATGCCGGCCGGGCCTTGCTCCACAATCACCCGCTACTTCACCCTGCCTGGGTGATCCCAACTCACCGCGTTTGTCTATAAACTACCTGTGGTTTGTAGAGAAGTTCAGTAGATCGCAGAGCGTCGGATGCGAGCGTCCGGCATCTGAGGATGCCGGACTACTCCGTTTCGATCTGCTGAGTTGAATAACTTCTCTCGCCGGGCTGGGGTTTACTATGCATCATGAAAACTCAGGAGATTGGCAGTGCGGGAGCAGCGATTTCTCTGCGCCGCTTGGCGCAGTGAAGAGCGGCCGTCTGGTCTTCGCTTCTGGCGGCCGGGGGCTGGTACTCACGGCTGATCCTTCGATGCCATCCCTTTACCAGGCTCGCTTCAGGCGCCATGCGTCACGTGTTTGGGTACAAGAAAGCATCGTAACCGTTGAGTACAGGCGTTTCCCCTTCCTTGAGCAACCGGTCAATTGGCGCTGGCCGATTGCAGAAATTAGATTGAACGGCTCAATTCCCTGGGAGGTTGAGTTCCGCGACGGCGCCGCCCACCTGAACGCTGACCTGGCTCAGCTCCAATTGCGCTCGCTCGATATCCTGGGTGGCGCCAATCAGATCCAACTGGCGCTTTCCAAACCCTTAGGAACCACGTTTATTTACATCTCGGGCGGCATCAATCAAAGCGCGATCCACGTGCCATCTACGGCTGAGATCAGCCTTCGGGTTAGCGGTGGCTCCACCAATTTGAGGTTTGATGGCCAACGCTTCGGGGCGATTGGCGGAGAAACGAGCCTGGAAAGCCCCAACTTTGATAGGGCAACGAGCCGGTATGACATTTGTATTGCCGGCGAGGCCCACAACCTGACGATCGGCCGGAAGGGGTAGCCGAGGCTTTCAGGGGAATAAGAAAAGCCTGGCGGTTAAGGCCGGCAAGCTGTATCAATTAAAACGCTCCCACTCCCTAATCACCCACGACATCACCCGTTTCGGGTGATGTGGGATCACCCCGCTGCTCCTTAAACTCCCTGCGTAAGCTCAAACAAAGAGCGGAACCTTTACCGTGACCTCAAATTGATTGAGGCAAAGGAGACAACATGAGTAAGAGTAACTTGCAAAAATGGCTGGATCGCCTCGATCTGAGCATCGTGCGCTGGCTGGCGCGCTACAGTCTGCCCTTCCTGCGCATGGGCATGGGCATCATCTTCCTGTGGTTCGGCGCGCTCAAGTTCTTCCCGGACTTGAGCCCGGCCACAGACCTGGCCGTACGCACCATTGACGTGCTCACCTTCGGATTGATGCCGGCAAATCTAAGCCTGCTCCTGCTGGCAACCCTGGAGACAGCCATCGGGCTGGGCTTCCTGACCGGCAGGTATATGCGCCTGACGCTGGCGCTGCTGGTCTTCCAGATGGCCGGCACCCTGACGCCGCTGGCGCTATTCCCGGGGGAAGCGTTCATGCACTTCCCATACGCTCCGACGCTGGAAGGCCAGTACATTATCAAGAACCTGGTGCTGATCGGCGCGGGTCTGGTGATCGGCTCGACGGTGCGCGGCGGCCGCATTATTGCCGACCCGCAAGAGCTACCTGAGCGACGCTTGCAGTTGTTGCCCCAGCCGGTCCGAGTGGATTGGCGGCAGCAATAATAAGGGAGAAAGTCTGATGAAAACCGCTACCGTTATTGCCGATACATTACTTCGCATCACAGGTGCGATCCAGATCGTACTGGGTTTGCTTTTCTGGACCGGCAACGCCCTGAACCTGATCCCCCTCCACATACTGTCCGGGCTTGTCCTCGTCCTCTCGCTCTGGGTCTTGGCCATTCTCGCAGCGCTGGCCGGTGTGAACCGGGGTTTCGTCGCGCTGGCCATCGTCTGGGGTTTTATCGTCCCCATTCTGGGTCTCACTCAAACGCAGTTGTTGCCCGGACCGGCGCATTGGGTAATCGAGGTCTTGCACCTGATAGTAGGACTGGCCGCCATCGGCATGGGCCAGGGGTTGGCGCGCCGGATCAAGCAGGTTCGGACGCCGGTGCTTCAGGCTTCGTAACAGGCATTCAGCCTGGCATTCAGCATTTCCAGTGAGTGTGTACAAAGGAGTTTTGATGAACGAGAACATGAGCCAGCGCCAGAATGTCGCCTCGACGGTGATCGGCATTGTAGTGCTAATGGAGGCTGTTGTCTTTCTTCTGGCAGCGCTGTTACACCTCGGCGTCCCGATTCCACTGGGGTTCAGCGAACCGCGAATCCTTCCCGCGGCCATAGTGGAAGGGCTGATTGGACTCGTCTTCGCGGCGAGCGCCTACGCTGTCTTCGCTCACCAATCCTGGGCGCGGCTGGCAACGATGGCTGCCCATGCGTTGGCGATAGGGGGCACCCTCCTTGGAGTGGTGGCCATGGCTCTTGGTCCCGGCCTGGGCACTGAGGCCAACAAAATCTTCCATTGGGTGATGTTTGTCATCGCTGCCACAGTTCTGGTGTTTCTGTGGACACCCGAGGGAAAAAGCTGGTTGGATCGCAGCAACTGGATATAGCAGCCCAGCAGCAGTTTGCAACGACGTTCCCACCGAGACGACTGGGGAGGGCCCAGGATGTGTCCTCGGCCCTCCCCTTGATATCTTTGCCTGGCGATCAACTCATCCCGGGCGTAAATGTTTGAGGTGTAAAGAGCCAGGATGTTTACTCTTCAACCCCCTTCATAACCCCTGCCCATCACCTCCAGTTCCAGCGTTATCTCCAACCGCTCGAAAATCTCCCGCGCCTCCTGCCACATCGCCTCCCCTTTCACCGCGTCCCCCGCTCGCTTCTCATAATCCGCCCAGGCCCGCAGGGAGCGCGCCCGCTCTCCCTCGGCCCCAATCTGGGTGAACAGGCGGACGCTTTCGGCAAAACAGGCAGAAGGCGAATCAATTTTAGATGCGAACGCGAAGCGTTCGTCAAGATTTTGGATTTTAGATTCTTCGTCCGCCAATCCAAAATCGGCCTCGGCCACCTGGCCCAGGCTCCGCCAGGCCAGGGCGACGTGCCCCAGGCGCTCCATTTCGTGGCCCAGGCGCAGCGCCTCCACGGCCGCCGCCAGCGCCTCCTTCACTTTCCCCTGGCGCAGGCAGGCCATGGCCAGAAAGCTGTACGTTTCCGGCAGGTACATCGGCCGGTCGCTGCCTTCGGTAAAAAAGGCAATCACCTGGCGCAGCGCCGCCTCGGCCGCTTCATAATGGCCCAGGCCGACCTTGGCCCCGCCCAGGTTGCTCAGCGACAGCATTTCGCCGTGGCGATTGCCCATCTCACGCCGGATAGTGAGCGCTTCCCGGAACAATTCACAGGCTGCCTGGTAATCGCCGCGCGACATGGCGATGCCGCCCAGGTTGTTCAGCAGCGAGCTGGCCCGGTCCCGGTCGCCTACTTCCTGGTACAGGGCCAGGGCCTGCTCCAGGTGATCGCGGGCCGTGACGTGGCGGCCCAGGGAATTGTAAACCGACCCCAGCAGGTTCAGGCTCAAGCCTAACTGGTACCGGCCGGCCGGGCCCACCGCCTGGCTCAACTGCAGCGCCTGCCCGCCCAGCTCCAACGCTTTTTCGGGATTGCCCAGCCGGAACATAGCCCATCCCTGGCGGGTGAGCGCCCGCGCCAATTCGGCCTGGCCGGCCGGACCAAGCTGGCGAGAAATTTCGGCCGCCCGGATACCGCTTTCCCACGCTCCCCGGTAGTCGCCCTGCTTGTCCTGCACCAGGGCCAGCCCGTTCCAGGACTCCACTTCGGCCAGTTTATCCTGCGTTTGGGCGGCCAGCGCCAGCGCTTTGCGGTAGGCCTCGGCCGCTTCGGCGTAGTGTGACTGCAGGTGCAGCATTTCCCCCAGGCCGTTGTAGAGCGCAATCAGGCTGGCCGGAGGCACGTCCCCTTCCGGCCGCAAGTTGGCGGCCTGGCTGTACCAGTCCAGGGCTGTCTGGTAAGCGTGCAGCACCTGGGCCTGCTGCGCCGCTTGCAGGCTATAGTAAAAGGCTTTTTCCCGGTCGCCGGCCTTCGTAAAGTGGTAGGCCAGTTGGCTGGTCGCCGGCCCCAGGTTGTGGGCCCTCGCCTTTTCTAGCCCGGCGGCCACCCGCCGGTGTAGCACCCGCTGGCGCAGGGTATTCAACTCTTCGTAGACTACCTCCTGTATTTCCACGTGGTTAAAGGCGAGCATCGTGCCGCCATCGCTCTCCCGGATCATTTCCCGCTCCAGGAGCGTATCCAGGGTTTCCAGCAGTTGCTCCTCCGGCTGGCTGGAGACGGCCAGCAAATCCTCAAAGGTAAATTGCTGGCCCAGCACGGCCGCCAGGCGCAGCACCTCCTGGGCGGCCGGGCTCAGACGGCCTGTCCGGCGCAAAATAATGTCACGCGCCCGCTGCGGCAGTTTGACGTCCCCCAGGGAGGCGAAATGCCAGGCACCGTCCTGCAGGCTGACACTCCCTTCGTCCACCAGGTCTTTGGCCACCTCTTCCACGTAAAAGGGGTTGCCGCCGGTCCGCTGGTAAATAGCCGCCGTCCACTCTTCCGGTATCTCCTGCCCCCACATTTCGGCCAGCAACTGGCCAACTCCCGCCTGATCCAGCCGGTTGAGGGGCATGTGGTGGTACGACGGGTAGCGGCTGAGAACGCGCCGCACGTCGTTCAGCGGGTGGTCTGGTTCAGTCTCCACGTCCCGGTACGTGCCGATGACGAACATCGGTACGGCGGCAATGTTGCGGGCCAGATAATGGAACACTTGCAGGCTGGCCGGGTCAGCCCAGTGCAGGTCGTCCAGCAGCAAAATCCAGGGGCGGACCAGCGTGGCCCGGTTCACAAACTCGGCCAGGCCCTGCATCAGGCGCAGCCGCTCGTGCTCGGGGGAGAGGGGTAGCAACGGTTGCAGGTTAGGGATCAGGTCGTACAGTTCGGGAATGAGCGTGGCCACCACCGGGGCCGCGTCGCCTAACTGGGCCTGGAACTCGGCCAGCGAGGTGTGGACCAGGTAATCGCGGCCGGCCTCGATGAAGGGGTGGTAAGGGACGCTGCCTTCCGTTTCGCTGCAGCGGCCCAGTAGCGCCGTCGCCCCCTGGACTTTGGCCACCACTTCTTCGGCCAGGCGAGTTTTGCCGATGCCGGCTTCCCCAGCCAGCAACACCACCTGGCCCTGCCCTTTGCGGGCCAGGTGCCACAGGTCCAGCAGCCGTTTCAACTGCACTTCCCGGCCGATAATCTTGGGCCGCCGGGGCTGGGTCTCAATTTCCCACTCAGCCTCTTCCTGGCTGGCGGCCGGTGTACTGCTATGTTGCAGACTCAAGAGCACCCGCCGTACCTGGCCGGCCGTGGCATATCGTTGCCCCGGGTCCTTGGCCAGCAGTTTCAAGATGAGATGCTCCAGTGAGCGCGAGATGTCCGGGTTCAACTGGCGCGGCGCAACGGGTGGCTGATGCAGGTGTTCTTCCAGGACCTGGAGGGTTTGTTCCCCGTTGAACGGCCGCTGGCCGGTAAACAGTTCGTACAGGATAACGCCAAAAGCGTACAGGTCCGTGCGTGGCTCAACAGGCTGGCCCAGAATTTGCTCAGGCGCCAGGTAATCAGGCGAGCCGATCAGCATTGGCGCTTCGGCCAGCCGCCGCCCCTGCTCGATCCAGCGCAGGCCAAAATCGGTCAGCTTGACTTCGCCGGCAATGAGCACGTTTTCCGGCTTCAGGTTGCCGTGAACGATGCCCTTGCTGTGGGCGTACTCCAGGGCGCGCAAAATTTCCAGGGCAATGTCCACTGCCGGCAACGCCTCGTTCTGGGCCATCACCTGGCGCAGCGTCTTTCCCGGCACAAATTCGGTCACCAGGTAGAACAGCCCCTGCTCCACGTCGCAATCGTAGACGGTAGCAACGTTCGGCGCGTTGAGACGGGCCATCCGTTGGGCCTCGGCCATAAAGCGCTCACTGGCCGCCTGGCTAAACGAGGCCGATAGCACCTTGATGGCCACCGGCCGGTTGAGCCGGCTATCGGTCGCTTTAAGCACCGTTCCCACCTCGCTTTCGGCCAGCCGGGCCTCAATACGATAGCGGCCTTTGAGCAACTGGCCGGGCAGGCGCAGCGTCTGGCGCGCTTCCAGGGCGGCCAGCGCCGCCTGGAGAGTGGGATAAATGGCAAAAAAGTCCAGGTACTCGGCCAGGCTAATCACCCGCTCGACGTGCGCCGACAGGCCGGCCAGCACCACCCCCTCGCTGCCCCACTGCCGGCGAATGTCAATCAGGGCCCGCAAACCGGCAATGCTGAGCCGGGTGGTCGCTTCCAGGTCCACAATCAGGCTGGGGCGGTCGGGGGCTGTTTCCGCCGTCAGTTGTTCCAATTGTTTCTGCAGGTCAACCACCACTCGCTCGTCCAGGTCCCCTACCAGCCGCAAAATGGCCACCTGGTTGTTGGGCAACGTGCGCAGGCTACAGGCGCTGGTCGGCGACAGGTTTATTTCCAGCCCTTCACGGGCCAGAACCACTTCCAAAGGAGTGTCCGATTCCTGTTCGGCAATATAGGCGCTGCTCTGGTAGACCATCAGCTCCAGGTCGGCGTCGCTGCTGGTCGGGTCGTGATGGAAGAGGACCAGCCGTTTCACCCCGGCCCGCAAGGCCAGGTCGGCCCCAATGAGCGCCGAGCTGTGGCCCCAATCTTCTTTGACAAACGCTTCCCGCAGCGTGTATTGGGCGTCAAAGATAAGCGCGTCCGCGCCGGCGTAAAAGTGCAGGTAAGGGTGCAGGCTCGTTTCGTCCAGGTACTTGTACTCGGCGTCGCTGGCAAAGACGAAAACAGCGCCCTGGTGCTCAAAACGGAAGGCGTAGGCCCGGCCGGGGTGGGGGAGTTCCATACTAGTAAGGTGCAGGTTGCCCAACGTCAGGGACTGGCTCTCGGCCAAAGAAACAAATTGAATGGTGGATTGCATGTATTCCAGCGGGACGGGAAAAGTGGTTGGCTTCATTTGTTCGGCCAGCGTCGCCGGCACTGTGGTGTGGACGCTATAGATATTGAGGCGGTTGCCCCGGATGTAGGCCGGCAGGAAGAAAGGCAGCCCCTGGATGTGGTCCCAGTGAGTGTGGCTGAAAAACAGGTGAATGACCCCCTGGCCCCGGCCGCACGGCCCTTTCATCAGCTCCAGGCCCAATTCGCGAATCCCCGAGCCGGCGTCAATGATGACAATCTCTTCACCAGCCACGACCTGGACACAAGAGGTGTTGCCCCCGGCCGTGCCCCGTAGCAGCGATGGCAGCGAATCCACGTAGGTGCGGACGGCCAGCGGGTCGTGCAGGTCAACCCCACCGGCCCCCTCCAGAGCAGCGACAATTTTTTCACGCACCCCCTGTGACGTGAGCGGCGCCGGAATGGAGCCGCGCGCGCCCCAGATCTTAATCTTCATGGCTGCCTCTCTCTACCAGGAGCCTGTAATAGCCTTATGCCAAATGGGGGGTATGGTTACTGGCAAGCTGTCAACCTCTTGGCCAGGGAGTATAGCACGGATTTGTCGAAGGAAAATAGAGTATAATTCCGCACTCATAGAAAAGGCATTCCCAAAAGAGGCATTTCATGACCGATGACAGGGTTGACGACCTGCTGCAAGAATTCCCGGAAGAGTCCCGCCAGGTGCTGCGCGCTGCCTGGGAGGTGCTCCCACTCCACCGGCGGGAGGAGTTGCTGGCTCTGGTTCCCCTGCTGCCCGGTCAGCCGGGCAAGATCCACAAACTCTTTGAGCTGGCCGGCCGGCAACTGGCCATGTCTTTTGGTAATAAGCACCAGGTAGCCATTGTCGGCCCGGCCAACGTCGGCAAGTCCACCCTCTATAACCAGCTCATTGAGTCCAGGAAAGACGCGGCCGTCGTCAGCCCGGTGCCAGGTACCACCCGCGACAACCAGGCCGCCAGCGCCGGGCCGTTCACCGTCATTGACACCCCTGGCGCCGACGCCGTGGGGGAAGTGGGCGAGCGAGAACGGCGGCTGGCCCTTGCGGCCGCGGCCGGGGCCGATTTCCTGGTCATTCTCTTCGACGCCGTCCAGGGGATTAAGCGCACCGAGCAAGAATTGTTCAAAGAGCTGGTCGCCCTCAAGAAGCCTTATATTGTCGTCCTGAACAAGATAGATCTGGTCCGGCGGCACGTTGACCAGGCGGTGGTCCAGGCGGCCGCCAACCTGGGCTTGCCACCAGACGACGTCATTCCTATCGTGGCTACCAGCGGGAAAAATGTCGAGCAGGTGCTCCTGGCCATTGTCAAGGCCGAACCGGCGCTGGTGGCGGCGCTGGGCCAGGGGTTGCCGGCTTACCGCTGGCAACTGGCCTGGCGGGTCATTACCGGCGCGGCCTCGACCAGCGCCCTGATTGCCCTGACGCCGCTACCCTTCCTGGACTTTGTTCCCCTGGTGGCCGTCCAGTCCTCCCTCATCCTGGGCATTGCCCGCATCTATAACTACAAAATCACACCCGGCCGGGCGCGCGAGCTGATTGGCGTTTTTGGCGGTGGTTTTCTCGGCCGGACGCTCTTTTACGAATTGACCAAACTCGGCGGCCCGCCGGCCTGGGTGGTGGCTGCGGCCGTGGCCGCCGGCACGACGGTGGCCATGGGTTACGGGGCCATCCTCTGGTTTGAGCGCGGCGAGCGGCTAACCCGCGAGTCGGCCGGGCGCATCAGCCGCGCCGTCGCCGCCACCGTCGCCGAATCTCTCAAAAACCTCGGCCGGCGCAAGCCATCGCGCAAGAAGCTTTCTGAGCAAATCCGCGAGACGCTGGAGCAATCTCCGCTGGCCGAAGACCGCCTGGGGCTAGACGAAGTAGCGCAAACAGAGTGAAGGCGCTTTTATGGCAAGAGTCTCAATAAACGATCATCAACTGCATGAAGTCGAGATGTTGCTAATGCCTTATAGCAGCAATACTGCCAGCTATCTGAAATACCCGGAGCACAGAATTGAAGCCAGGATAGTCGGAGACCAGTTACTCCTCTGGATTCCAGCCTTTTTGGCTCTTGAACTTTACCGTCGGGCAATTCTCCCACAAGACCCTACCCAACCTGTGACTATACACCTTCGCGGGAAAAATATGGGCCGGTTCGTCATAATTGACTTTCGTTACCCTAATACACTGGCCCAGAATTGGGAGACCATTACCATAACCTGGCAACGAGTCATGTGAGAGGGCGAAGCCTGTCCCCTCGTCTTAACCTAAACCCAGGAGCAACGAAAGCAGCCCATCAGGATACAGGGGCGGCGCGGCCGTCGCCTGGAAAAAGTCGAGCGATTTCCAGACGGCTTTGAATGGCTGGGCGTCATCTTCTATTCCCTGTAGCAACGGCCGCTCATAGAAAGAAGAGTCTACAAAGCTGGCGTCGTAGACCTGGATAATCTCGTGGCCTGTTTCCCCCTGGTAGGTAAAGATATTCTCTAGCGAGCCCAGGTAGCGCAGCTCGCTAATTTCGGCGTTCAACTCCTCCTGCATTTCGCGGATAATTGTCTCTCGGCTATACTCGCCAAATTCCACGCTGCCACCCAACGGCCGGTAAAATACTTTCCCCTTGACCGTATCGTGCCCTTCAAACACCAGAATCCGGCCGTCCCGCCGGAAAACACAAATAGCCAATGCCCTGATTACCCCTGGCTTCATCCTTCTTGATTAATCAACCAATCGAAACGATATATTCAGTTAAAACAGAGCGACGGTCTTTAGCCCGCTTAGCGGTTTCATACAGTTCTCGGACCGTGGTAATCAGTTCGTCAACCGTCTCAGGCATAAATGAGGTCTCGCCATCCACCGGACAAACCCAGGCGTATACGTTGGGAACACGGATAGAGATGCCTTGGTCGCTATATTCGAAAGATGTTTTAAGCCATTCTTTGGGTGCCCGATGTTCGCCACAAAATGGAGTATATTTTGTTTTTAGCATAGAGGTCAAAAACCGGCCGTAGTTAGAATCTCAAGGTGATAATTTCAATCAGATAGCCTCTCTATATACTGAACCCCAGAAACTGGACCACAGGCTAAGGTGGATAGTTGTATAATCAACCAATTCTGTGGAGGTTAAAAATGTCGCAAAAACGGACACGGCAC
>JAKEFB010000171.1 GCA_022616275.1 Chloroflexota bacterium | reverse complement strand
TGGCTACCGTTCCCCTGCGCCCTTTTGTTCACAAGGTCTTTTAGCCTCCGGTTGACCTTCCTCTGCCGGCCGCGGGCGGCCTGGCGGTGCGGTCCCTGGTAACTGTTCGGCAGGCGCCAGGCCACGTAATGGCGGTTCTTCGGCCCCTGGCGTCCCTGCACGTCGACAAACTCAAAGACGGCCCGGCCGCGCTGCCAGGCCCGCTGTTCCATCACCTCCTCGTCGTACTTGTCACCGACGGCTATGTTGCGCTTGCTATTGACGCCGGCCACCTGGTCATAATGCCGCTGCGTCCGGGCCGGGACACCAATCAACTCCTCTTGCGTCTGCCGGCTGACCGGATTGGCCGTCTTCCGGCCGCTGTGCCAGGCAGCATAGAGATGAGCCTTGAATACCCCTGCCCCACTCGTCAGCGCTGCGACCGGTAATTCCACTGGCCGGCCGGCCAGCCGATCAACTCCCAGTGCCGCGGCCAACTGGGCCGTGCCCACCAGCCAGAGCCGTCCCTGACCGTCCCGCCGCCAGAATACACCCTCCCCTTCTTGCAAGGTCTGCCGCAACCGACGCCGGCCGCACAGTCGCAGCCGCGCTCCCTGACCGGCCAGTTGTTCGTTAACCACATCTATGCGAAGCCACCCCCGGCCAGCTTCATCTAACCAGCGGCCGGCCAGCCACAGCCGGTAACAGGGGGCTTGCCCAGCCTTGAGGGCCGCGGCGCCTAAAGAAGGATAGTGTTTTATCGTTTCTTTAATTCGTAGGGGCGATTCTAGTAGCTTAGCAGATACCACCGCAACGGGCTGAACTGTTTCCACACTCCCTGTAGCGCTAGAGGCTCCACCATCCGCCTCACCACTCTGCTGGCCGCCGGCCGGGGGCTGGCTGCTCTCCACCCCATCCCGCCGGCGATAGGCCTGGAGGAGCTTCTGTCCGTTGGCCAGCTCGCAGCTGGGTTGTCCCGGCCGACGGGCCGCAGTGAAATGAATGGCGGTCGGAGAGTGTTCCGGCCGGGTCAAGGTGACCTGGGCTCGTAAAGCCTGCAGTCGCTCGTTGGCTGCCAGAAGCTCGGGCGAAGGTTCCAGCGGCCGGTCAGCTTCCAGCGCCAGCGAGGACGTCGGGACGACGTCCATCGTGGGCATAGCCCTAACCCGCTGCCTGGGACCACCAAAAGAACAGGTGATCCATTGACAGGGAAATCGGGCTGTGCTATCCTCCTCAATGTCATTGGCTGCATAGGGGGTACAAAGGCACAACCTCCCCCTCCCCACTCAAGGGGCTCGCCATCGCCGGTGTTAGCGCACCTGTGGCGACGAGAGATGCAGTTAAGTTGAACTGGTAAATATCAAAGCGGAAAAGGTCGGTGTTAGCGCACTGGCCTTTTTGCTTTTTAGCAACCACCAGGCCAACAGAGTGGCCGGGGGCTGCTTCCGGCAGCCATCAGCTACCGGCGAGTGATTGCCGCGCAGCAGCAACCCAGCCGCTGGCCAGCAACAACCACTCGCCGGGCGCTCAGCGCCGCCGGCTGTTCAGGATCTTATGCCGTTATGGATCGAAAGGGGGCAGAGGACACAAACGCTTGACGAAAGCGCCGCTTACATGATAACCTACATAAAACACTCGCAGGTGCGGTGGCGGCGCAACAGCGTCTGACCTATCGCCCGGGACCCTTGCCGCAATCTTGACCGTTGGGGCAGGGGTCTTTTTGTCTTACGTAATGACCGTCCTTTTCTCTCTTCTCTCGACCTCCAGGCACGCTCTTACCGCTTAAACAGACCAGCGTACCAAGTTTGCGTCCAGCTCGGCCAGATCCAGCAGGCGAACCCCTTTCGTCTGCCACCGTCTACGCCGGCCGTAATCCATCACCAGCTGCTCTGCCCGCGACCTTGCCTCGTCCGTCCAGCCGCAGGAGGAAAAAATCACGTAGTAAATGGACCAGTCACTGTCCTTTTTAGGCACAAGCGTCGGGGTCTTCTTGACCAATTCCTCCACGGCCTCCAAATCCACCGGCTCGTCTCCCCAGTAGCAATCGCCGAGCACAAGGCCCCGGCCGGCGTCGCTAATCCCGACGACGTCGATGTCGTAACTCTTGGCCCACTCGCTGCCGACCTCCTCCAGGGGGACAGGGATTTCATCCCGGGCGCTGGCCAGGAGCAGCCACACGCGACAAAGCTCCTGCCAGGTGTTGTCACCGATAAAGGCCGGCAGCCCTTCCTGGATGATTTCTAAAATTTGCTGCGATTGGCCCAGGGCCAGCTTGGATTGGTAAGCGGACAAGAAACGGTAGAAGAAGCGCAGGTACGGGTCGGTCACAAAATAACGGCCGCGGCGCGAGTCAATGTCGCGCTGGGTAATCGGCACCTCACGGACGACAAAACCGGTGTCACGCAAGACGCTTAGATAGAACGACGCCTTACCACTAGTCAACCCGGTGCGCTCGGAGATCTCACTGATGGCCTGCTGGCCATCGGCGATGGCCCGCATAATGCCAACGTAGTTGTGCAGGTCGGTAATAAAGTCCTGGAGCAAGATGCGCGATTCGTCGACCATCCAGGAATGGGCTGGCAAGATGTTACGCCGCAAATTTTCGACAATAGACTCTTTAGGGTCCAGCCGTTCCCAGTAGGCTGGCACCCCACCCCACATGGCGTAAAGAATCACCCGCTCTTCGGCGCTGTAGTCGGGGAAATAATCTTTAGTCGTCCCGTAAGGCAGGGGCGGCAGGTTCATTTGCGCCGTAGCCCGGCCGTGCAGCGGGGCCTCGTAGTCCAGCAGATGGCGGCGCATCAGGCCCATCTGCGAGCCAGCCAGGGCCAGCATCAGGTTGGCATCGCTCAGCCAGCGGTCCCAGACCTTTTGCAACAGGCCGACAAATTCCGGATTGACGTCGATCAGATAAGTCACTTCGTCAATGAACAAGGCCACCCGCCGTTTTTGGGCATGAAGGGCCAGTTGCCGGAAGGCCATCTCCCAGCTGGCAAACGTAAAGTCAGGCGGCACTTCCACTTCGGGGTCAATAAAGGTCATCAAGGCCTGAGAAAAGGAGCGCAACTGCGTCAGGGCCGAGGCCGGTTCCGCCACCCAGTAGAGCCCGTTCCGGCCCTGTTCTTGCAGCCAGTGAGTCAGCAGTCGCGTTTTGCCAACCCGGCGCCGGCCGTATAGAATTAGCAAGGTGGCCTTGGAGGAGTTCCAGAGGTTGTCCAGAACCTCTAGTTCGCGACTACGCCCAACGAACGGTGCTCTAAACATAATGAACTAACAGTATAGCCCTCAATAGTCTAGTTGGGAATATACTAATGCCTTTTTAGCAATTTGTCAAGACCCTTATTCGATCATTCGTTCGAGTCTGTTGTTTCAGTACAACAAAACCTGTACACCCCTCATTGCCAGCTGGCATAAAACACGTCATCCCCGCTGATCATTATCGCCTCGCCTGGGCAAAGCAGCTCCAGGTTCTCGCGCAACCGGGCATCGACCGGCAAGTAGCGCTGGGCCAGTGCTGTCACGCCCTGGGGATGATTTTCAACCAGAACGACGGCGCTGCCCGGCAGACGAGGGCCGTTGGCGGCGACAATCTGGCCATGATTTTCGAACTCACCGATTTCAACCTCCTGCCAGGGAAAGCCATGAACGATGAGCCGCGTCCCTTCGACTGCCAGCGCGCCCAGCAAAGCCGCCCGCAACAACTGCCGGCGAGCCCAATCCCGTCCCTGGCAGGCAAAGAAAAGCGCGCCGCCCGGCAGGCCAGCGAAACGATTGGCCGGCCACTCCAACCACTCGCGCAATCGTGGCTCGGCCGCCAGGCGATTCAAGGCGCCCTCTAAGCTTGCCACGGCCGCCTGCTGGCTGTAGCGTTCCGGCTTTCTGAGCCATTTGCGCAAGGCGGGAATGTCGCCCACTCCATCCCGCCAGGCCGCGGCCAGGAGTTCGAGCCCCGGCGCTGGCACGTTCAGCCCGGCAAACCAGCGCTGCCAGCGCCGCAACGTCGCCTCGGCCGCCTCGCCGGGCGCGGCCGCCAGGGGGTTGAAGCCGATGGCAACCGCCGTTCCGTCTATCTCCACGTACACCAACGACCTGCTTAACAACCGGGTCACGGCCGCCTTCCGCTTCAACCTGGGCACCAGGTCGCCGGCGCCGTCAATGACCACCAGGCCGGCCGGGTCTCCGGCCACTGTATGGATGACCTGGTGGACCAACCACTCAGCAACCGCCTCCTGGCGGCCGTAGAGGTTGATCGGGCCGGCCACGTGCAATGGGGTGCCAGCGCCGGAACGGCCCAGTAGCCAGCGGCCAGGATCTAGCCGGGTGGCCACTAGGTGCGCCGGCGGCCGTG